>JAYFPL010000176.1:0-9743 GCA_034927775.1 Anaerovorax sp.
ATTGTGGTAGCTGCTCCAGTCTGAGACTGCTCAGCAATTTTCTTAACAGAGTTATAATCTGCAGATGTATAAATTTCTGTAATTTTTCCGATTGCAGTACCTACAATCAAACCGGAAACAATAGCAATTGCACAATTATAATTGTTAAAGAACATCTTACTCATGATAAAAGATGCAATAATTACAAGTACGGCACTCAAATAAGTTCCCATGTTCAACGCGGAAGCCGGGTTTGATTTCTCATCGCCTTTTACAAACATAATACCAACGATAGAGGCTAAAATACCTACTGCAGAAAGCACAAGCGGGAATACAGAACCTAAAAATGGATCCAATTCAAAAGCGCTACCAAATGCAGGAGTAATGCTTGGAATAACGACAGCTAATGTAATAGCAGAAATGATAGAACCAACATAAGATTCAAACAAGTCAGAACCCATACCAGCAACGTCACCAACATTATCACCAACGTTATCTGCAATTACAGCCGGATTTCTTGGATCGTCTTCCGGAATACCAGCTTCTACTTTACCTACAAGGTCAGCACCAACGTCAGCAGCTTTTGTATAGATACCACCACCAACACGACCAAACAATGCCATAGATGATGCACCAAGTCCAAATCCAGTGATTACTTCTGCACTGTCTATACCTAAAAGAACGAAAATTCCGCCAATACCTAAAAGTCCAAGACCTACTACACAAAGACCCATAACAGCACCACTACGGAAAGCTACTTTTAACGCTTTGTTCATGCCGCCTTCACGAGCCGCATTTGCAGTTCTTACATTTCCCTTAGTAGCAACTCTCATACCACAGTACCCTGCAAGTACAGAGAATAATGCACCAATCAAATAAAGTACTGCTGTAGTCCAATTATGAAGACCAACTCCTAATACAATAAATAATACCACAATTACAATGACCATTGTCTTGTATTCTCTATTCAGGAATGCCATCGCACCCTCACGAATGTATCCAGCGATTTCCTTCATACGATCGGTACCTTCGTCTACCTTACTAATCCATGCAGATAAACCATAAGCAACAATCAGAGCAAATATGCCGACCACAGGGGCGGCAAATTTTAATGCTTCCATTTTAACTTTGTCCTCCTTCAACTGTTTGTTTTGTACAACTTGTACCATTAAAATGTGCGCTAACCAAAAGATTAAGAGGCGCAAACACACCTCTTAATATTGTCAGCAAAAATATTTTGTTTTTCCGTCCTGTCCTTATTCAAATGCTACCAATACAAGCGAGCATATAATAAAGACTATTGCAGCAGCGGTGCTTATCTTACTTAGAATCGCCTCATAGCCTTGGCTCTTCTTTTTTCCGAAAAGCTGCTCTGCTCCACCACCGATGGAACCGGAAAGGCCTGCGCTGTTACCTGATTGTAACAAAATGCTTCCAATCAATACAACACTGACAATTAAAAGTACAATCTTTAAGAATAAATCCACCTTCGCACCTCCTCTGTTAGATTAACTATTTGAGTGTATCATATTGCCAAGCAAAAATCAACACAAATTCCCTGAATTTCCACAATCATCGAGAAAAAATGTAAATCTAACATTACAAAATAATTTTATATTTTATCTTAAGTTATAAAATGCTTTTTCTCCGGCATACTGTGCAGATACATCCAAAAGTTCTTCAATGCGAAGAAGTTGATTGTATTTTGCAATACGATCGGTTCTGGAAAGAGATCCTGTTTTAATCTGACCTGCATTTAAGCCAACTACAA
Organism: Anaerovorax sp.; assembly: GCA_034927775.1. GTDB lineage: Bacteria > Bacillota > Clostridia > Peptostreptococcales > Anaerovoracaceae > IOR16. The sequence goes on from JAYFPL010000176.1 coordinate 1,751, forward strand.
TATCAGAAATTGTAACATCTTCTGTTTCTCCGGAACGATGTGAAACAATGGCAGTATATCCAGCTTTCTTTGCCATCTCAATTGCATCAAAGGTTTCCGTTAAAGTTCCAATCTGGTTCACCTTAATCAAAATAGAATTTGCTATGCCTTTCTTGATTCCTTCTTCCAGTCTCTTCGTATTTGTTACAAAAAGGTCATCACCAACCAGCTGTACTTTTTTACCGATTCTATCAGTCATAAGCTTCCAGCCATCCCAATCATCTTCAGCAAGACCATCTTCAATTGAAATAACCGGATACTTATCAACAAGCATTTCATAATAAGCAACCATTTCTTCTGCCGTCTTAGAAACACCTTCACCCTTTAAATGATAAATCTTCTTATCTGCATCATACATTTCAGAAGCTGCAACATCAAGTGCGATCTTAATGTCTTCACCGGCTTTGTAGCCTGCTTTTTCAATGGCTTCTAAAATCACTTGAATGGCTTCTTCGTTGGTTGCAAGATTTGGAGCAAATCCACCTTCATCGCCAACCGCAGTGTTTAAGCCTTTTCCTTTTAAAACTGCCTTTAAGCTATGAAATACTTCTGCACCCATTCGAAGTGCTTCTTTAAAACTATCTGCTCCAACTGGCATTACCATGAACTCTTGAATGTCAACAGTATTATCTGCATGCTCTCCGCCATTTAAAATGTTCATCATTGGCGTAGGTAAAAGTTTTCCGTTTACGCCTCCTAAGTATTGGAACAACGGCAAACCCAAACTATCTGCTGCTGCATGAGCAACTGCCATAGATACGGCTAAAATAGCATTTGCACCTAATTTACCTTTATTTGGTGTACCATCTAATTCAATTAAAAATTGATCCAATCCAACCTGATCAAATGCACTCATACCAACGATAGCTTCCGCAATGATATCATTTACATTTTCTACAGCTTTTTCTACACCTTTTCCAAGGTAACGACTTTTATCGCCGTCCCGAAGCTCTACCGCTTCATGAACGCCAGTAGATGCACCGGAAGGCACGATAGCTCTCCCCATACTTCCATCTTCCAGATACACCTCCACCTCAACGGTTGGGTTTCCTCTTGAATCCAGCACTTCACGAGCTAGGACGTCTTCAATGTACGACATGTTTTTTTTCCTCCTTAATTGCGTTATATTATATCCGCATTTTTCTTTTTATTAAGATTTAAAAATCTACAATTTGAATAAAGTCTTCTGGCTTTAAGCTGGCACCACCAACCAATGCACCATCAATCTCTTCCATATTCATTAGTTCAGTTGCATTAGAAGGTTTTACACTTCCCCCATATTGAATGATAACTTCTTCAGAAACCTCATCTCCATAAAGATCTTCGATCGACGCACGAATCAAACCGCACATTTCATTTGCTTGTTCTGGAGTGGCAGTTCTTCCTGTCCCAATTGCCCATATTGGCTCATACGCAACTACAAGTTTCATTGTCTGCTGTGCCGTAAGCCCCTTTAAGTCTTCTTTTATTTGTATGCGAACAACATCTTTGGCAAGTCCGTCATCCCTTTGTTCTAAGGTTTCCCCTACGCAAAGAATCGGGATAATATTATGTTCAAAACATTTATGTAATTTTTTATTAACCGTTTCATCGGTTTCACAAAAATATTGACGACGTTCCGAATGCCCAATAATACAATAATCAACACCGATTTCATTTAGCATAGCAGCGGATATTTCTCCCGTATAAGCACCATTTTCTTCAAAGTGCATATTTTGAGCACCTAACTTAATGGAAGTTCCTAAAAAAGCTTCCTTCAAGGCAGCAAGCTGTGTAAACGGTGCACAAATAGCTGTCTTTACATCGGTATCTTTATATAGCTCACGAAATACGGTTGCAAATGCAACCGCTTCCTTTGTTGTCTTAAACATTTTCCAATTGCCGGCTATAAAAGGCGTTCTCATGATTTTCCTCCTATTTATCCTGTAATACAGCAACTCCCGGAAGTTCCTTGCCTTCTAAAAATTCTAAAGAAGCCCCACCACCGGTAGAAATATGTGTCATTTTTTCTTCCATTCCAAATTGTTTTACTGCAGCTGCAGAGTCACCACCGCCAATGATAGTAACTGCATCACTCTTCGCCATCGCTTCAGCAATGGCTTTTGTTCCATCTGCAAAATTCGACATCTCAAAAACTCCTACCGGACCATTCCAAATAATTGTTTTTGCTTCTGATATCATATTTGAGAAATTTTCAATGCTCTTTTTCCCGATATCCATACCCATAGAGTCACTCGGAATCTGATCCATTGCGTAAATTGCTGACGGTGAATCATTATTAAATTCTTTTGCAACACGAATGTCCACAGGAAGCTGCAAATTAACCCCTTTTTCTTTTGCCTTTTCCAGTAGGGATAACGCTAACTCCACTTTATCCTCTTCCAAAATTGAAGTCCCAATTTCATAACCTAAGGCCTTAAAAAAGGTATATGCCATTCCGCCTGCAATAATAAGATTATCAACTTTTTCTAATAAATTTTCAATGACTGAAATTTTATCACTGACCTTTGCGCCTCCCATAATTGCAAGGAATGGACGTTCTGGCTTTTCAACCGCATTCCCTAAAAATTGAATTTCTTTTTCAATTAAAAATCCGGATACAGCAGGAATAAACGAGGCAATTCCTGCTGTTGAAGAATGCGCTCTATGTGCGGTTCCAAAGGCATCATTTACAAAAATGTCAGCAAGCTGTGCAAGTTCTTTGGAAAAGCCTTCTCCGTTTTTTGTCTCTTCTTTCCGATATCTCACATTTTCAAGAAGCATAACATCGCCAGCCTGTAAAGTATTGGCAATATTTTTTACCTCTTCATTCACCACCTCTGGGACAGATGTAAATTTCACTTCTTTTCCCAAAAGTTCACATAAACGTTCTGCAACTGGTTTTAAAGAATACTTCGGATTAGGCTCACCATCCGGCCTACCTAAATGGGACATAAGAATTACTTTTGCCCCTTGTTGAATCAAGTAATTTACCGTTGGCATTGCACTAGTGATACGGATGTCGTCAGTAATAGTCCCTTCGGCATTCAATGGTACGTTAAAATCACAACGCACGATGACACGTTTTCCTTTTACATCAATATCCCTGACTGTTTTTTTCATTTCTTTCCTCCATTTAATTAGTACTGCTTTTTATAATCCTTTTGTGATCACATATTGAATTAAATCGACCACACGGTTGGAATATCCCCATTCATTGTCATACCATGCAAGAATCTTAACCATATTATCGCCTAACATCATAGTAGCTTGTGAATCAATAATAGATGATCGGTCATCTTGTTTAAAATCAATGGAAACCAAAGATTCCTCGCAGAACCCTAAAATACCTTTCAGCTCATTTTCTGCAGCTCTCTTTAAAACTGCATTTACTTCTTTTACATCTGTACTTCTTCCTAGTTCTAAAACGATGTCAACTACGGAAACAGCGGGTGTCGGTACCCGAAGTGCCATTCCATTTAATTTTCCCGCTAGCTGCGGCAAAACAAGTGATACAGCTCTCGCTGCACCTGTTGTTGTAGGAATCATAGAAAGACACGCAGCTCTTGATCTTCTTAAATCTCTATGCGGAAGATCTAGAATTCTTTGATCATTCGTATAAGAATGTACTGTTGTCATAAGTCCCTTTTTTATTTCAAATTCTTTATCAATCACTTTTGCAAATGGTGCAAGACAATTTGTCGTACAAGAAGCATTTGAAATAATATGATGCTCATCTGGATCATATGTTTCTTCATTTACTCCCATAACAACCGTTATGTCTTCATCGGTTGCAGGTGCAGAAATTACAACTTTTTTTGCACCTGCCTTAATATGCTTTTCAGCGCCAGCTCTCTTTGTAAAGATACCGGTCGCTTCTAATACAACATCTACGCCAAGCTCCTTCCACGGAATGTTTCCAGGATCTTTTTCTGCATAAACCTTAATTTCTTTTCCATTTACAATCATAGAATTCTCTGTTGCTTCAACAGTCCCATGAAACTTTCCAAAACAACTGTCATACTTTAATAGATGTGCAAGTGTTGACGGTGTTGTCAGATCATTAATAGCAACAATCTCATAATCAACCTCTTTATCCTGTGCAATTTTAAAGGCATTTCTTCCAATTCTTCCAAATCCATTGATACCAACTTTTGTCTTCATCCTCTGTACCTCCCTAAATCTCTAGGTTATATTACCCTAATAACGCTTTCTTTTTGAGGAAGAAAGAATGTGCATTTCATCTCGATATTTTGCAACGGTCCTTCTTGAAATGTCAATTCCTCTTTCTTTAAGTAGTTCTACCATGGCTTGATCACTATATGGTGTTTTTGGGTCTTCGCTATCTACGATTTCCTTTATAAAAGTTTTTATACTTTCCGATGCAATTCCTTCACCAGTGCTGGCTGAAACGCCGCTGGTAAAGAAATATTTAATCTCAAACACCCCTCTTGGGCTTTGCATATATTTTCCGTTAATGGAACGACTTACGGTGGATTCATGAATACCCACTTCGTCTGCTATTTGTTTTAAAGTTAAAGTTTTAAGATGTTTTTGACCATGTTCAAAAAAATCCACCTGATATTTTACTACTGCACTTACTACGTTAAATATAGTCTGCCTTCTTTGTTCAATACTTTTAATAAGCCAAAGTGCTGAATTTAAACGGCTGGTTAAAAACTTTGAAATGCTAGACTCTTTATCTGATTGTGTAAGCATTTTTTGATAGTAACTGCTTATGTTCAAACGTGGTGCTGTACTGTCATTAACCATAATTACATACTCACCATCCACCTTTTCTACCGTTACGTCCGGAACAATATAACGAGTCTCTTGTGCAGAACCGAATTGTCTTCCCGGTTTTGGCTCTAAGGATTTTATTAAATCACAAATTTCCTGTACTTCTTTAACTGATAAATTTACTGCCTTCGCAATGGCGCAAAGACGATTCCCAGCCAAGTCTTCCAAATGTTCCTCAACAATTTTATCGATTACCGGGCTGTCATTTCCCTGACTGTGTAATTGTATTTTTAAACACTCGATTAAATCTCTTGCTGCAACTCCCGTAGGTTCAAAACCCTGTAAAATTTTGAGAACCTCTTCTACCTTATCAGGTATAATTGAAAATTGCTTTGCAATTTCTTCAACACTCTGTGTTAAATATCCGTTTTCATCGAGTCCTTCAATCATATATTTTGCTAACATACGGCAACTTTTTCTCATAGAAATAAATTGCAGCTGAAACATCAAATGCTCTGTAAGTGTAATATCTGAAGAAACAAATTGTTCAAAAGAATACTCTTCTTTCCCTGAGTTGCCATACTCCCATTGTTTGTAACTGATGTCATCGTATTCTCTTTCTTTGAAATGTTCGGCCCAATCAAATTCTTCGTCCTTTTTTTTATAGTCTTTCTCACCGATGTTCCGATCCATTTCATTATCAGAATCCACTGCACGTTCTTTTGCTTCATAATGATTACCATCAATTTCTAAAATAGGGTTGATAAGTAATTGTTCTTCCACATAAGTATCCAGTTCCTGGGTATTAAACTGCAATATCTGAATGGCTTGAATCAGTTCAGGAGTCATTACTAGTTTCTGTGATTGTTCAATTGTCAAGTCATAACCAAGTCTCATGATTCCCGTCCTTTCTTTTTATGAAATACCATCTAGCTTAGGTCAAGAAAAAATTTCCTTATACTTTATAGTATACCACAAATCTAATGGAAAAAAAACAATTCGTCAAATTAGCAAACCGTTTTAGTATTTTGCATTTTCAATAATAAAAATACCGATTTTTCGTAAATGTTCAGCTACACGTTCCATATGACCGATTAAATCTAAGTATAAAACACCGGAACCCGGAGTACAAAAGCCTTGGTTCAAACGCTTTACATGATTCTCACGAAGCACTTCTTCCATTGCTTTAATCTTAATTTCTACTGCAAGCAAACTATTTGCACGATCCGCATCTCCATCCTTAATGGAAGCAACCATGCCATTTGCCACCTCCATAATACGATTATGAAGATCATCCAATTCTTCCTTTGCATTTTGACTTAAATGAATGCTATTCTTCTTTTTAAACAATGCTAATTTTGAAATATTGAAAGAAACATCACTAATTCGTTCCACATCTCCAGTTACACCTAACAATAAATTTAAGCTCTTATGCTGTTCATCTGTAATATTTTTTTGAGAAAGCTTCACTAAATAGATTTCAATTTCTTTTTGCATTCTCATTACATTCTCTTCTTCCTGATGAACCCATTCAACGATTCTTTCAGATGTTTTTTGAACTGCCTGAAAACTTTGATCATAGATATTACATGCCAAGGAAGCCATCTGGTAAATCTCATTATTCACTTGAGCCAACGCGATGCTAGGTGTTTCTAGCATACGTACATTTAAATTGCTTACTTCGTGTTTCTCTTCTTTCCTTTTTAATGGCACTAATTTATCAGAAGCTTTAACCAGAACACTTACAAAAGGTGCACAAATAATGGTTGTTCCTAAATTAAAAAAAGTATGCGCATTAGCAATCTGCCGTGGTATGCTTTGCGGCGCCAAATAAAGCATTGCCTCTTCCATAGGGTGGCGAAAAAAAAGAACCACTAATAAGGCACCAAAGGTATTAAACAGCAAATGAATCACTGCCGCTCTTTTTGCCGTCCTTGTCGTTCCAAGGCTGGATATCAATGCAGATAAGCATTTTCCTATGTTAAGACCTAAAATAAGTGGAATTCCAGCTTCTATCGTGAGCATTCCCTGAGCTGCCATTGCAATCATTATACCGGTAATGACACTGCTGCTTCGAACCAATGCGGTTAATAGAAAACCAAATACCACCACATATAAGTACCCGATTAAATCAAGATGACTCAAACGTTGTAAAATTGGCTGCATCTGAGGGGTCATTTTAAGTGGTTCCATTGCACTTTCAATAAATATAATTCCAATAAACATAATACCGCATCCAATAAATATTTCAGCGATATACTGTACTCGTTTATTATTTACATACTTCCAAAATATTGCAGCAACACCAACGATACAAGGAGCTAAAAGCTCAATTCGAAAAGCTAAAATTTGTGCGGTAACCGTAGTCCCGATGTTAGCTCCCATAATAACACCGGTTGCCTGTACAAGGGACATCATACCTGCATTGACAAGACCGACTACCATTACTGTAGTGGCACTGCTTTTCTGATTTATCATTGTAACTACTGCACCGGCAAGAATACTATTTAAAGTACTTTTACTGGATAATTCTAATAACTTTACCGTTTTTCCTTCTGTACAAAGTTCGAGTGAATCCTTCATGATCTCTATTCCATAAAGCAGCAATCCGGCTCCACCAAGAACTTGAAAAAAAATAATCGTTAACATCAAGGCAATTCCTTCTTTCTTATTGTATCAATTCGTTAATTTTCATTTCAATTTAAAATCATTTTAAATCCGGAAACTGTAGCTGCCTTAATGCTTCAAACAAAATTATATTTGCTGAATTTGCTAAATTTAAGGAACGTAATCTTGTATCCTGACTCATTGGTATTCGAATTGCCTTTTCTTCATTTGCGTGAATAAAATCTCTTGGTAATCCAGCTGTTTCTTTACCGAAAAGAATCATATCCTCATCTTGATATGCAATATCTGTATAAATACTTCCACCTTTTGTTGTTGCTAAATACAGCTTTCTTTCTCCATATTTCACCAAAAAATCTTCTAAACTTTCATGCACTTCAATGTTTACATAAGGCCAGTAATCCAGTCCTGCTCGTTTCAAATGTGCATCATCAATGGAAAAGCCCAACGGCTTAACTAAATGCAACGTAGTGCCTGTTGCTGCACAAGTTCTTGCTATATTTCCTGTGTTTGGCGGAATTTCAGGTTCCACCAATACAATATGCATTGCCATACTATTACTCCGTTTCTCTTTTTGTTTCTATATTCATTAAGTTTACACATAACTTCT
>JAYFPL010000090.1:0-5480 GCA_034927775.1 Anaerovorax sp.
CCAAAGAATATTGCACGCCCTTGATTTGAACTTTAATTACGTCATTAACCTTAATATCTCTTGCATCTGCAAACTGCTGAATAAGCAATGCTTCTTTACCGAAATCGGAAATCATTCGGCCTGTTATCAAAGTAGACTGACTGAGTTCTTCTTCCTCTCCATTCATTGTTATCATACGAAGATTTACACGTTCATTCAGATTTTCCGTAACCAGTGGCACATCCAAAGAAATTCTCCCGGTAACGTTTTGAACCCCTTTTATCTTCTTTAATTTTTCAATCTTCTGATTCGGCACGATGGTAGCTTCAATGAATAAATTCGGAAAATGGTTTTCCGCATAATAACTATCTACTGTATTCCGCATGTTTACAGCAGTCATACTTAAAGAGGTATAAACACTAATACCTACGACTATAATAACAAGCGCTGCAATAAATTGACCTTTTGAATTTTTAATCATACGAAACAGCATAGTATCCAATTTGTTTAACTTTACCATTTAATTTCCTCTACACTCATCGGATTTTCATTGATCTCATTGCTTATAATTTTTCCACTTCTCATTTTTATCACTCGATCAGCCATAAAAGCAATGTCTGTATTATGTGTAATAACAATAACCGTCTTATTCATTTCACGATTTACTTTTTTTAATAAACCTAAAATTGAAATGCCTGTATTAAAATCTAAAGCACCGGTTGGTTCATCACAAAGTAAAATTGCAGGATTCTTTGCAACAGCACGAGCTATGGATACTCTCTGTTGCTCACCTCCGCTCATTTGGGCAGGAAAATGATCCTTTCGCTCATCAAGACCGACCGCCTCTAACATTTCTAAAACATCAAGTGGGTCTTCTGAGATCTCAGTTGCCAACTCTACATTTTCTTCTGCGGTTAAATTCGCCATGATGTTATAAAATTGGAATACAAACCCAATTTTATTTCTTCGGTATTCTGTTAGCTTTTTTTCATCATAGCTTGTAACTTCTTCCGAATACAGAAACACCTTCCCTGATGTTGGTTGATCCATACCTCCGATGATATTAAGAAGCGTACTTTTACCGGAGCCGCTGGGACCTAATACGACAACAAATTCTCCCTCTTCGATGGAAAAAGAAACATCATCCAATGCTTTTACTTGAATTTCACCCATTTCGTAGCTTTTTGATAAAGTCTCAGCTCTTAAAATTGTCATTCTTATTTTCCCTCCTTTTTATAAAAGGCTTTTTTTAATAGTTCGATATACTTTTCCGCTTCTTGTTCCAATTGCTTGAAATCAAATTCTTTCTCAGCTTTTATCAGAGTTCCCATTGACTCTTCTCCAAATTTTTCAAATGTCCATCGAATAATTGTCATCGCTGCTTCTAAATTAATGTCAGATCGAAACTTTGAAAAGTCGATATTATATTTGTAAATTTTTTGTACTAAATCTCCAGACTGTTCTTCTGATCTTTGCCGCAGTTCCTCAATTGACGTGTTTTCAATCATCATAATCATAAAATCATAAAGATACGGATACTGATAAATCAGCTCTCCTTTTATCATTGATACCTGTTTCACACGCTCAAAAAAATCCGTTATATTCCAATCAATATTTTCTTGAATCGCATCTATGATTAGTTGAATTGTAAATTCCTCCAGCTTTTCATATAGTTCTTTCTTACTGTTAAAATAATGAAAAAGTAATCCCTTTGATATTTTCGCATTTTTTACTATATTGTTTGTTGAAGCTTTTTCAAATTGATTTTTACTAAATTCCTCAAGTGCACTATTAATAATACGATCTCTTTTTTCCGGATCTATATTTTTAAAAACATTATCCATTTATCAATCTCCAATTATACTTATCAAGAAATCGACCACAGTGGTCAATTCCATTTTATTCATCTTATCATATGTTGACCACAGTGGTCAAATAAAAAAGTATTAAATCTTTTAATTTTTATATTGACATATAAAATACTTTGTATTATTGTATTAATGTGATAGTACAATAATACAATAGAAAAGGGGGTTTTTAATAAAATGTTAGACCAATTTCAATCCAATATCCCGATTTATTTGCAATTGGTTCACAAATTCAAGCACAGAATCGTCTCAGGGGAATTAAAAGCCGGTTCTAAGCTTGAATCTGTACGTGATCTCGCCATTCGTTTTGAAGTCAATCCGAATACCATGCAGCGGGCACTTACAGAACTAGAGCGGGATGGCCTTGTATATGCAGAACGTACGAGCGGGCGTTTCATTACAAAAGATACGAAACGAATCCATAAAATGAGAGATACCCTTGCCGAAGAAATCATTGAACAATTTATATTGCAAATGAAAAGTTTAGGATTTACAAGTCAAGAAGCTATGAAGCTGTTTCAAAATAAAATAGAGAAAGGAATGATAAAATGAGTTATCAAATAAATAGCATTGAATCGAATCAAAAAAACGAATTGATTAAAATAGAAAATTTATCAAAAAGATATCAAAAGAAACAAGTTTTATCGAATATTAACCTTACGTTAGAGCCAGGACATATTGTTGGTTTACTAGGTCCCAACGGGAGCGGAAAAACAACCTTAATAAAAATATTAACAGGGATTATTAAAGAATATAACGGATCTGTAACCATTCATGGAAATGCGATAGGCCCAACTACAAAAGCATTGGTATCTTATCTGCCGGATAATTCTTACTTTTCTAAATGGATGAACCCTTTGGATGTGATCTCTATCTTTAAAGATTTCTATTCCGATTTTGATGAAAATAAATGTCTCGAAATGCTTCGACGATTAGGACTTAATCCAAAACAAAAGATTACTCAAATGTCAAAAGGAATGATAGAACGGTTTCAATTATGCCTAGTAATGTCCAGAAATGCTAAGCTTTATATATTAGATGAACCTTTAGGCGGCATTGATCCAGCGTCCAGAGATTTCATCTTGGATACTATTTTAACAAATTATAATGAAGATGCGACTATCTTCATGTCAACACATCTAATCTCTGATGTTGAACGAATTTTCGATACCGTAATTTTTCTAAAGGATGGAGAAATTGTTTTGCAGGATGATATAGATAACATTCGCTCTTCAGAAGGAAAATCCATAGATCAACTATTTCGGGAGGTATTCAAATGTTAACTAAATTAATAAAATATGACATCAAATCCACTTATAGATCTTTTTTAGGAATTTATTTAGCAATTCTTCTTGGAATAACCATTATCCCAATTATTTTTAATACAATAGGAAATGAATTTATAAAGATGATTGCGGGATTTGTCGCATTCGGTATTTCAGTTGCCGTTGTTGTAGTTGTCATAAGTAATTTATTTCAACTCTTCAATACAAATTTATATTCTAAACAAGGATATCTCACTCTAACACTGCCAGTAACTTCACGTGACATCGTAATATCAAAGCTAATCGTCAGTACTATGTGGATACTGTTGACTTCTTTGGTTGCTATTTTTTCACTTTTACTCTTTGCAGTCATCGTTGAAAAGGGATCTATTACAGATATACTGCAACTATCGGAAGCGCTAAAGCAGCTGGATGTATATCATATTTCAACACTTCTATTATTCATTCTTGCAATGATTTTTACCTGCATTAAGGAAATGGCAAAGCTATTTTTATCCTGTAGCATTGCTCATTTAAAACAATTTAACCGTTTCCGAGTTCCAGCAGGAATTCTCTCTTATTTCGCTTTTTCTTGGATGGAAACTTTATTTGTACAAATGGGATTCTTTACTTTAAGCTTTATTACAAAAGATAGTCAATTCATTTCTCAAATAGAAGAAATAGTAGATACAAACAATATTGATGCTGCCTTCGGATTATTTAACGGCTTAATAGCGAGCGGAATCCTTTATACTCTAATTCTTACAACATTATTTAGCATAAGTAACGTTTGGCTTTTAAATCACAAACTTGATTTGGACTAAATTAAATGAAATGTCTAGCTAAATGAAATTAATAATATTTATTTATGAAAAATAGGCGATCAAAATGAATGTTTTGATTGCCTATTTTTCATCACTTGGTTTTATTTCATATTTTTTATTCATCCTTACTGCACATTAAAAGCAATCCTTCAAAAAATTTATTAACGGAAATTTTACCCCCAGTGCTGGTATTTCTGCTTAATGCATCCATTTCAGACCTTACACTTGCGAAATCAAATAAGACTCCGGCATACGTCTGGAAAAATTCATTGCTGTAATCCTCGATTCCCAAACTTGCGATATTTGTAAGACCACCCTTTATGGCTCTTCGAATTCTCTGCTTGACCATTTGAGGACTGTCTCCAATCAAACTTTGAATCTCATTATCCTCACATTCCGAAACACTTTTATTATTCGCCAAAAGATAGATGCAAATAGTCAGAATATCGTTGGTTCCCTTTTCTCCCAGCATACCAAGCATTCCTAAAATATGTTTAATTTTTAAAATGTCCTGTTCTTCTTTTTGTATTGTTTGCGTTTCATTTTTAAATAAGCGTTTAATATGATTTAAGGTCTGCTCCATTTCAATCCGTTCAGCTACCTTTAAAACAACATTCCTCACTTCAATTTTATTAATCGGCTTTCCAATAAAAAATTCAATCCCTGCTTCATACGCTTCTGCACGCAAATCATGATCAAGCACCTGAGATATCATAATGAAACAAAGGTTTGGCATTAATGGTTTTAATCTTTTTACCAATGTGGTGCCATCCATTACCGGCATCAGCAAATCGGCTAATACAATGTCTGGCTTGGACAACAAAATTTCATGAAAAGCAGTCTCGCCCTCATAAGAGCTCCCGACTACTTCTGCTTCCCCATTCTCCTCAATGATACTGGTGAGAATACGCACAATATTTTTGTCATCATCCACTATATAGTATTTCATTCGTTCCTCCCCTCAAGCTCTTCTGCATCAATAGTAATGGTAAATTTTGTACCTTTTCCCAACTCAGAGTTTACAGTTATTTTACCCGAAAATACGCCTTCTACTATGTCTTTTACATGATAAAGTCCAATTCCTCGGCAGATGTCTCCTGTCTCCAAATTAAATTTAGTTGAAAAGCCCATATTGAAAATGTATTCCAGGTTTTCCTGGGAAATACCGCTGCCATTATCCTCTACCGAAATAGTACAACTCTCATCTTCTTTTTGAACTGTGATTCGGATATAGCCACGTGACTGTCCCTCCATTGATTCAATGCTGTTAAAAATAAGATTTCGCAAAACAGACACCAGATAGTAATGTTTATGAACATTAAAATGGCTTTCAATTTTAAAATCAAAAGAAATATTCAATCGATTTCTGCGAATGTATTCCTTTACATCCGGAATAATAATTGCCGCAATATCCGCAATGCTCATTTTAGTGTCATCATAACGTTCGTCAAACATCTCTTCCAAGCCACGAATGACACTCAGATAATCCTTTTTTATTTCGTGAACATCCTTAGCAACCTCAAGAGAATTATTTCGTAAACTTT
>JAYFPL010000209.1:0-8651 GCA_034927775.1 Anaerovorax sp.
AGGTATCGTTTTTATCGTTTTAATCGCAATAATACATTTCAAAATAGTCAGGATCAATATATTTACCACATGGATAATATTCTCCCATAACTTCAGGTGGAACAACATCACCAGATGGAATGTCATTTGCTGAATAAGGAAAATCTTGAGAGACTATCTTATTTCTATAAAAAAGTTGAAGAGGAATCAAAGGCAGATGACTCGCATCGATCCAATTAAACCCGTTTTCTGTCGTTACACAAGATGGGCGCGGTGCACCAAAACTGATGATTAGATTGACATAACCATTTTTATCAATAACTGTCTTAAAATCTGCAAGTGTATAAAGTCCTAATAAGCCTACTGGGGATACAAACGACATACTCCAGTATCGCATGTCTTCCTTTCCTAAAATCCCAATATTGTGATATGTATCGGGAAATGTAGGGGCTTTCCAACGAAGAAACAATAACTTACTTGGGTCTCTTTGAAGTTCATTAGAAATAATATAGGCATCATTATAATCATACTGAATAAGTGCGGCTGCGCTACTTAGGGTATTCCAGGATAGATCGCAATTTTCATTGCGATTTTTTTAATGAGAAGAAATATCATTTTTATTTTTTGCAGAATTATTTTTTTGTTTTGATGTATGATTAAAAGTAGTTTGATTTAGTGGTTCAATGATCAGTGAATATATCTTATCATTTGGTATGTGATTATACATAATGATAGGAAACCCTACACCTCCCGTGATGTCATCAAATCCAATGCTTGGAGCATAAATACGGAGACCTATGGTTCCATGAGTATTTTGTAAGCCATTTTTTAACGTTCCTGCATAAACAATGTTATTACCTTCAGCTGGGACAAAATGATCAGACCCTTCTGGTGGTGCGGTAAAACGGATTTTTAAAGTATAATTACGATTTTTGGCGTTCCAATTAGCACCAGGTAAAAAAGGATTCGTACTTCCTGGATCAGGAATTAGGTCTTTATCAGGTATTGTAGCTATAGTAAGGTCAGATTTACCTATCACACTGAAGGATAAATATCTTGCGTAGGGAAATTGCCCTTTGATTACAATCTCAACATCAGGATTCACAGTATACGGAAAAGTATTATAGCTAGCGTTAAAATCTCCCAAGAAAGCTAGGTTGTCACTGGGTTCATGAATCCATTTTTGCATACTTGACGGGAACGATGGGATTGGAACAGTATTCTTTGGTATGTTAACGTAATAGAGACGAGGATACTTAATATACATTTTGATAACTCCTTTCATTGACTACATTTTAGTATATGTTTTAGTTGAAAGAGAGTGTTTAAAAAAAGAATCTTTAGAGAAAAGAGGATTATTGAATTTAATAATTCCGAATACATATAATGCAGTTGGAAACAATAACCTGTGGAGGTGTTTACATTATGGTATCACGTAAATCAGTTATTACTTTCGGTATGGTAGCAATCCCGATTGCTATGTTAACAGCCACACAGGACAATGACATACATTTCAATCAACTGCATAAGGAAGACAATAGCCGTATCCGATACAAGAAAACTTGCGCTCACTGTGGTAAGGACATTACTGCAAAAGATATTGTAAAGGGTTACGAATATGATAAGGATAAGTATGTAGTGATTACAGACGAGGAGATTGAAAAAATTAAAACGGAAAAAGAAAAATCCATTCAGATCCTGCACTTTGCTCAATTGAACCAGATTTCTCCGGTTTACTATGAAAAAACTTATCAGGCTACCCCTGAACCGGGCGGTGAAAAAGCTTTTGAATTACTTCGTTCTGCATTGATGAGTGAACAAAAGATTGCGATAGGTAAAACCGTTATGGGAACAAAGGATACATTAATGGCAATCATTCCTCGTGAAGATGGAGTTCTTATTTCAACTATGTTTTATGCCGACGAAATCAAAGAACTTCAAAAGCAGTATGCGAAGCCGGAAGTATCCGAACAGGAGTTAAATATGGCAAAAACTCTGATTAGTTCTATGGATACACCATTTAATCCATCTCAATATAAAGATGAATATCAGTCAAGACTTCGTGAGTTAATTGAAACAAAGGTATCAGGTAAGGAGATTGTTGCAGCAGAACCTGACAGTGGCGCAAAAGTCATCGATCTTATGGAAGCGCTCAAAGCTAGCGTAGAGAAAGCGAAAAAAGATAAGGAACCGGCATAAATATGGATACGAAACTAAGCGAGTATAATGAAAAAAGGAATTTTGAAAAAACATTAGAACCGGAAGGTAAAACAGTAGAGAATGAAGAAAGTTTGAGTTTCGTAGTACAGCATCATATGGCGCGAAGAGATCATTATGATTTTCGGTTGGAATGGGCAGGGGTTCTTCTGAGCTGGGCCGTTCCCAAGGGTCCATCCTATGATACGCATGACAAAAGGCTGGCCGTACAGGTAGAAGATCACCCGTTGGAATATAGGAACTTTGAAGGGACAATTCCCAAGGGAGAATACGGTGGTGGAGTCGTCATGCTTTGGGATGAAGGTGAGTGGGAACCACATGGAAATGTAGAGGAGGGACTTCGCAGAGGTCAGCTAAAGTTTGTCTTGAAAGGAAGACGAATGAAAGGAAAATGGGCATTGATTCGTTTGAAAGGCAAACCAGGTGAGACAAAGGATAATTGGCTATTGCTGAAAGAAAAAGATGAGTATGTCAAAACTTCTGACGGAATTTCAGAACTTATTACAAGTGTCCGAACCGGGCGTACCATGGAAGAAATTGAAAAGGGAGAAGAAAAAAATTTTACCCAAAATCCCTTTCATAAGCTTGATGTACAGCTTGCCAAATTAGTAAATAAGATCCCTGAGGAGGAAGAGTGGATCTATGAGATGAAATATGATGGTTACAGAATCATAGCATTTGCAGAGGGCAACAGCGTCCGACTTATAACAAGGAACGGCAATGATTATCAGAAGCGGTTTCATGACATTGCCCTTTCCCTTATTGACTGGGCTCGAGGAAGGTCAATGGTATTAGACGGTGAAATGGTCATCACAGACGCATCGGGAAAAACAGATTTTCAGGCATTACAGAACTATATGAAAAACTCCAAGTCACAGAAACTAACCTATATTGTTTTTGATCTTTTGGCATTGGATGGTGTGGACCTTCGAGGCCATAGCTTGATTGATAGAAAAGAAATGCTTGAGACTTTGATGAAAGATGCCCCTAAAAATCTTTACTACAGCCGTTATGTCAAAGGAATAGGAAAGGAAAGTTTTGCTGCGGCCTGTGAGGCTGGTATGGAGGGAATCGTAGGTAAAAAGGTTGACTCCATCTACAGCGGGACCAGAAACGGTGACTGGATTAAATTAAAATGTGAGAAAAGGCAGGAATTTGTGATCGGAGGGTACACACTCTCTGATAAAAAAACAAGCGGGGTAAGTTCTCTTCTGCTTGGTGTCTTTGAAGGTGAAAATCTTATCTATACCGGACGTGCCGGTACCGGTATGAGTGAAAATGATATGAAAATTCTTGAGAAAGAATTTAACAGTATAAAAAGGGCGGATTCGCCTTTTAAATTTCTGCCTAAATCAAGGACAAATGAAAAAATTACATGGCTTGAACCCGTATTGGTAGCAGAAATCAAATTTGCGGAATGGACAAAAGAAAATTTATTAAGGCAGGCAAGTTTCAAGGGATTGCGGACAGATAAAGATCCAAAAGAAATAAAAAAGGAAAAGGCAGAGAATGAGACTTCGTCTCAATTATCTGCAAACGAAGCGGAGAAGACAATGGACGGAAACAAAAACAGCGTAATAATCGGAGGAATAAAAATTTCTAATCCGGATAAAGTGATATTCGACGATCCTGTTATTACGAAAGCAGATGTGGTACGGTATTACGAACAGGTATCGCCGCGGATGCTACCGTATGTAAGTCATAGAATTTTAATGACGGTGCGCTGTCCTAAGGGAATATCACAGACATGCTTTTATAAGAAACACCCCGCATCAGACAGCAAAGGAGTCATCACGGTACCCATTACTAATGGTGAAGGTAAAGAAGAAGAATATTTTTATGTTGAAAATGCATCCGGAATTTTATCCGAAGTTCAAATGGGAACTTTGGAATTTCACACTTGGGGAAGCTGCGTTGATGAGCTTGAAAGGCCGGATATGATGGTATTTGACCTGGATCCTGATGAGGAAATGGAGCTAAGTAAGGTGCGTCAGGGAGTACTGGACGTTAAAAGTATTCTTAATGAACTTTCGTTAAACTCCTATCTTAAGACAAGTGGGGGTAAAGGATACCATGTGGTTGTTCCTTTAAAACCGGTAGTCAACTGGGATACTTTTCATGATTTTGCAAAACGGGTTGCCGAAGTGATGGAACAAAAGTGGCCGGATCGGTACACAAGTAATGTCAGAAAAGCTAACCGGAAAGGAAAGATATTCATTGACTGGATTCGAAATGGCAGAGGTGCAACAAGTATTGCTCCATATTCTTTAAGAGGAAGAAAAGGTGCAAAGGTATCAATGCCCATAGAGTGGGAGGAGCTTGATGCGGTAGCACCAGATGGCATCGATATGGAGGAGGCACTTTTGAGGATTAAAGGCAATGATCCTTGGAAAGATTTTTTCAAGGATGACCAGATGCTGAAATAATAAAGATTCATTAAATAAAAACAACTTAATACATCTGTTAGTAGGTAATATTATAAAGAGGCTGTTTTCTTCATTATCGAAAACACAGCCTCTTTTTTATGTCCAAACACAATAAGTTTAAAAAGTCAATGTATATCTCTTAGAAGGCTACTTTCATAAATAAAGCTACGCAACAAAGGATAATGGCAAAGGGAACATAAACATAGCGACCGATAAAGTACCATGTATTTCCTTGCTTTTTAGTGCAACCCTTATTGATTTCAAAGAGTAAGTCATCTTTTTTCATTACCCAAAACCAAGAAACAGCGCCTAAGGTTGCACCAATAGGGATGATATAAATTGATACAAGATCCATCCACGGACCCCACTGGAAGATTGCTTCCATGTTTATTCCAACACCCAAACAAATCAAACACAAAATGCAAAGAACGATTTTACGACTGAGTTTAGGGAATTTATGTAACAAAGATTCACCAACTGCTTCAAACATATTTTGTAAAGAGCTGATACCTGCAAAAATCATAGCAATATATAAAATAATTGCAAAAATACGACCCATAGGAATATCTTGTAAAATGGTAGGCAGTGTAACAAAAAGCAATCCGGGGCCTGCACCAACATCAAGCTGATAGGAGAAACATGCAGGAATAATGACCAAAGCTGCAATCAGTGCTGCAATGGTATCAAAAATAGCAGTTTTGCGAGATACAGAAATTACATCTTCATCTTCTCCTAAATATGCACCGTAAACTATCATGCCACTACCAGTAATGGACAGGGAAAAGAAGGCTTGCCCCATAGCCCAAATCCATACCATTGGGTCTTTCAGCGCTTCCCAGCGAGGAATGAGCATAAATAAGTAACCTTCCATTACATTTGGAAGCATGGCAACACGGACTGCCAAAATAAGAAAGATTATAAAGAATAATGGCATCATAATCTTATTTGTTTTTTCAATACTCTTTGCACCTAAAAATAGCGTAAGAAGAGTACCGATTACTACGATAACATGGTATGGAATTACAGAGTGTGGTGTGAGTGAAAAGGATTCAAACCATGTAGCAGTGTCTACAGTCATTAAAGTACCAGTTAAAGAATTAAACAAAGCTTTAAACACATACGTTACAATAACGGCATAACCAATCGCAATGCACATCGATCCTGCTAATGGAAGCCAGCCAAGAATTCCACCTGCTTTTCCGGCTATTTTATTTCGTGTGTTCCAAGCATTTTCATAAGAACCTAAGGTACCCGTTCTAGAACGGCGTCCAATAGCAAATTCTGCAGGTAAGCCTACATAACTGAAAATAAAAATAAAAAATAGATATGCTAGCAAAAATGCACCGCCACCGTTGCTTCCCAATTTATTGGGAAATCCCCATACATTTGCCATTCCTACAGCAGAACCGACAGATGCTAAAATAAATCCCCAGCGACTGCGAAATCCTGCAGTTTTTTGTTCTTTTTGAATGTCCATATAAACGCCTCCTAAATATTTCTTCGCTGATTTTGTTTTGTTCATGATGGCCTTGAAAAATAAAAAATCCTCTGTCCCTAATAAAAGGGACAGAGGACGAAATTTCGTGGTACCACCTCTGGTTTAAGTATTTCTCGAAAAATACTCCTCTTTGTGTGCTAACACACACGCAACGCTATATCGGGCGTACCCGTCTTACCCTACCAAACAAATCTTCGGGCAGCTGCTCCGGAATGTATTCAAGACAGTCAGTTTACATCCTTTCACCAACCGGATGCTCTCTGTAAAACGTTCCCTGCTCTACTCGTTTCCTTCTTCGCATTATGATATTGCATTTACACTATCATACTATTTCATATAAGTCAAGTGCTACCTTGAGCAACTATATTTATTAGCAGTATTAGAATGCATAAGCAGGGTTTGAGTGTTTTGCATTTAGGAACGGGGCAAAAAATAGGATCAAAAGGGGTGTTTTATGATCTAAAAAAAAGGCAAAAATATAAATGACATATTGGATTTTATTATTTAACATAAAATATTAAAAATGATACAAGCTTATTAAGGAAGGTAATTGATAGTACAGGAGGATTTATGGCAACTAAAAAAAATAAATATATGACCCCAGTATTTTTAATCTCGCTTGGGTTATCTATGTTTGTTGTTGTGCTTGGAAGTGTTTTTCCAGAAAAATTTAGCATAATAACAGAACAACTAAAGAATTGGATTAGCAATAATTTTGGTTGGTACTATTTGCTTTTAGTGGCAGGTATCGTATGCTTTTGTTTGTTTTTTATTGCCAGTCCAATTGGGCAGATACGATTAGGGGATCCAGATTCCAAACCAGAGCATTCCAAAATATCTTGGCTGGCAATGCTTTTTTCAGCAGGAATGGGAATCGGACTTGTTTTTTGGGGTGCTGCAGAGCCGCTATCGCATTACGCGATCTCTGCGCCGCAAGTAGAAATTGGTACAAAAAAAGCACTAGAAGATGCTTTGAAATACACATTTTTTCATTGGGGAATTCACGCATGGTCAATTTATGCTGTAGTTGCATTGGCATTAACGTATTTTAAATTTAGAAAAAAAGAAAAGTCACTCGTGTCAGTTACATTAAAACCTTTATTTGGCTCAAAAGTGGAAGGAGCATTAGGTAAGATAATTGATAGCATCACAGTTTTTGCTACGGTAATTGGTGTCGCAACGACATTAGGATTTGGAGCGGCGCAGATTAACGGTGGATTAAGTTATTTATTTGGAATTCCCAAAAACCTGGGAGTTCAGATTGCTATTATCGCAATTACAACGGTGCTTTTTATTATGTCTGCGTTATCCGGTATTGGAAAAGGGGTCAAGATACTTTCTAATGTTAATATTATTTTAGCAATCGGACTAATGACTATTGCAATAGCGGCAGGTCCAACCATATTAATTATGAATACTTTTGTAGATACAATCGGTAATTATTTGCAGAGCTTTCTTAGAATGAGCTTTAGAACCGCACCATTAGATTCTGCTCAGCACGCTTGGATCGAAAAGTGGACGATATTTTATTGGGCCTGGTGGATTTCGTGGTCTCCGTTTGTCGGTGTCTTTATCGCACGTATTTCTAAAGGTCGAACGATTCGAGAATTTTTAACCAATGTTCTATTAATACCAACTTTATTTAGTTTTTTATGGTTTTCTACATTCGGTATCTTATCAACAAATGCGCAAAATTATGGCGCAGAGTTAATAAAATTATCCACTGAGGAAGTGCTGTTTGGCTCTTTCAACTATTATCCATTTGGATTCGCATTATCAATCATTACAATTTTTTTGGTTTTTTCATTTTTTATTACATCGGCAGATTCTGCTACATTTGTGCTCGGGATGTTATCGGAAAATGGTAGCTTAAATCCACACAACAGAATAAAAGTAGTTTGGGGAATAACCCTTTCTATCATTGCAGTTATTTTATTAATGGCTGGTGGTTTGAATGCATTGCAAAATATTTTGATTATTGTAGCTATGCCTTTTTCTATAATTATGTTGTTAATGATGATCTCTTTATGCTTAGAATTAAATCATGAAAAAAGGGAGATGGGATTATATATTAAACCAGATACCTATCCTACAAAGAATGAGCCTTTTCGGTCATATGAAGATTAAGCATAAGTATCATAGTGCGTATCCAGGAAAATAAAATAATGAAATGTTGATCAATAAAGGGAGGGAAGTATGGTATTGTATAAATTTGCATTGTGCAGAAGTAATTGATAAAATGATTAAAGAATACAATTCTAGATTAGAAAATGGAAACAATAAGAAAAGAGGAGTAAGAATTTAGAAAGGAGCTAATTATGAAATACACAGGATCATGTCTTTGTGGCGAAATTACTTTTGAGATCGAAGGAGACTTTGAGAATTTCTTTCTTTGCCATTGTGAGCGATGCCGTAAGGACACAGGCTCAGCTTATGCAGCTAATCTATTTTCTTCTACAGCAAAGTTAAGGTGGTTGTCGGGTGAAAATAAAGCAAAAACCTTTAATTTTAATTCAGATGGACATATAAAA
>JAYFPL010000210.1:0-2362 GCA_034927775.1 Anaerovorax sp.
GATTCCGGGCAGTATGAAGCAGCAAAGGCATTGGGGATGAATTACAGCCAAACAATGAGAAGAATCATTTTACCCCAAGCGTTGAAAAGGGTAATTCCGCCAATGGGCAACGAAGCGGTGACTTTGATCAAGGATACAGCCCTTTGCTCTGCCATAACACTTCCTGAAATTCTAAAAAATACAAATTCAATGGTTACTACTTACTTTGAAATTAAATGGTATTTTTTTGCCGCTGTTATTTACCTAGTTATTACATTGGTGATTATTCAGGTATTTAAGTATCTTGAAAAAAAGTTTGGTTATTATCGGTAGGGGGTAGTCATGGAAGTTATTTCAGTACAAAATTTACATAAAAAATTTAGAGATCTTGAAGTTTTGCAGGGAATTAATCTTTCGGTTCAAAAAGGAGAAATTGTATCCATAATTGGGCCATCCGGTTCCGGGAAAAGTACATTTTTAAGATGTTTGAACCATTTAGAAACGGCAGACAAAGGAAGCATTAGCTTTCATGGAAATTACATTGCAAAAGAAGATCCTAAGACACAAAAAGCAATATATATCAGTAATAAAGAGATTCTTTCGGTTTGCAATAAGCTCGGCATGGTTTTTCAGAATTTCAATCTTTTTCCTCATAAATCGGTCATTGAGAATTTAGTGGAAGCACCTATGATTGTAAATAAAAAAACCAAAGCAGAAGCTGAAAAAATAGCCGATGATTTATTGAAAAAGGTGGGCCTTTCTCAAAAAAGAGAATCTTACCCATTGGAACTCTCTGGCGGCCAGAAGCAGCGCGTTGCCATCGCACGAGCATTAGCCATGCAACCTGAGATTATGCTGTTTGATGAGCCGACTTCTGCCTTGGACCCCGAACTCATTGGTGAAGTACTTCAAGTAATTAAACAGTTAGCGGAAGAGCGTATGACAATGATTATTGTAACGCATGAAATGAATTTTGCTCGTGAAATCTCAGACAGGGTTATTTTTATGGATCATGGAGAGATTGTTGCAGAAGGTACGCCAGAGCAGGTTTTGGTGAATCCAGAACATCAACGAATCAAAAGTTTTTTAAATCTAGTCAAATAAAAACAATAAAATCTCTTTTCTACTTGGTATCTAATCAATGTTGAAAGGAGATTTTTTTGCTCCTGCAATTTTTGTAAAAAATTTTGCGTCTATATACAAAAGGGGGAGCAAATGTATGGAGGGGCAATCGAGTTGTATAATGATAAAAAAGCGCAGTATCATTTATAAAATTCCTTTACGGGATATTCTCTATATTTGTAAAAATTTAAGATTATCTTGTGTCATAACTGTCTCCGGAGAGCAACATACCTTTTATGCTAAATTTGATGAAATTCAGCCGTTTTTAAATAAAAGTTTTTTACAATGTCATAAGAGCTATATTGTAAATTTAGAAAAAGTTATCGCGCTACAGGCTGCTTGGTTTTGGTTAGAAAATGGAGAACATCTTCCGATCAGTCAAAAACGTCGAAAAAAGAGTAGAGAGTATTATCAGAATTATTTAAGAGGAAACTTGTAATTATTATTGATTTTTGAACAGAATTAGTGTATAGTATCTAAGGATGTTTTAAAAAACATCTAGTAAATTATAAAACACACACATGCAGTTACTTGAATACTGGTGCCTATAAAGGTTGTTATTTCAAGGATTAGCTGGGTGGAGGAAAAAAACCAGGAGGTAAAATTATGGCAGTTATTTCAATGAAACAACTATTAGAAGCAGGTGTTCATTTCGGACACCAAACAAGAAGATGGAACCCTAAGATGGCTCCTTATATCTTTACTGAAAGAAATGGTATTTATATCATTGACTTACAGAAGACAGTAAAGAAAATTGATGAAGCATACGCTTTTGTAAAGGAAGTTTCGGAATCTGGAAAATCCGTATTATTTGTAGGAACAAAGAAGCAAGCTCAGGCTGCGATTGCAGATGAAGCAACAAAATGCGGTATGTTTTTTGTAAATGAAAGATGGTTGGGCGGTATGCTCACTAACTATAAGACCATCTCCATGAGAATTAAAAGATTAAATGAAATCAAGGCAATGGAAACAGATGGTACTTTCGCAGCTTTAACCAAAAAAGAAGTAACAAAGCTAAGAGGCGAATTAGAAAAGCTTGAAAAATATTTAGGCGGCATTAAAGAAATGAAGAACATGCCTGGTGCAATGTTTGTTGTAGATCCTAAGAAGGAAAAAATTGCTATCAAAGAAGCAAGAATTTTAGGTATTCCTATCGTAGGTATTTGTGATACTAACTGTGACCCTGATGATGTTGATTACATTATCCCTGCAAACGATGATGCAATTCGAGCAGTAAAATTGATTTCTTCTAAGATTGCAG
>JAYFPL010000147.1:0-4621 GCA_034927775.1 Anaerovorax sp.
CTGCACTAAAAAAACACTTTTAGGTATAACAACAATTTTGTTTCCTTTATTTAAATCCAGTAAAGCTATGACTTTACATTCAAAAACAATGTTATCATTAATTATTCTTTTTGTGATTTCAATTGGTTGTATATTTACCTCTGACTTATTCTCCATATAATTTTGTAGAATAGTTTCTATTTCTACAAAATCATCATTTCTAGATGCTTCCTTCACGATCCTATATTGAGACAAATAATCTTCTTTCGAAATATACTTTAAGTGCTCTGAATAATTTCTTCGGTGAATATTAAAAAAATCTGGTGATAAAACATCAACTACTAATGTGAAAATCAAAAAAATGAAACAGAATATAATATAATATTTTTTTTTATTCATTATTTTACTCCTGAATTTGAGAGTCATTTATAGAATCTCTATTATTAAGTATTAATGTTTTTTACGTAAAATTTTCAATACTATGTATATGAAGTAAATAATTACAACAATAATACAGATTAATAATAAAAGCGGTACAAGTTGTGATAAATAGCTCATTTTTCCCCCTCAAATTTAATAAATCATGTAGCTTTAACCTTTTTCTCTCGAATACTCTTTCATTAATAAAGTTTGACTTCTATTTCATTAAATGTTACTAGCATAAATTTGAATACTTCACAATTGATTGTTAAACCATATCATTTTAGATTCAAAGTTACAATACGAAAGAGCTAAAATGTTGTTTTCGAATGTGGAAATGTGATTATTTAAATTCTTATAGATATAAGATGACTAAAAAAACCAAAGATTGACATCCTCACTTTATCTATAAAAGTCTTACGATAATTGGTATTAGTATGCTATTTTTTATTATTAAAAAAGCTTCCTATAATTATAGAAAGCCAAGAACATCACACATATAATCAAAGGTCTCTTTTGTGTTCTACTTATTCTGCATATATTCAAACTTTGATAAGAGAATACATTTTCATGTCCAAAGTTTGACCATTTTTAACTGCATTACTCCTTAGTGTCCCTTCATACTTAAACCCACTTTTTTCAAGAATCCGGCAAGATGCAACGTTATAAGCAAATGGCTCTGCAAAAATACGAATAATATCAGTGTTATGGAAAATGTAGTTGCTTACTTGTTTCACTGCACTGGTTCCCAAACCGTTTCCCCAAAAGGGTTCTGCTATATAGTATCCCATTTCGGCGGTACGAAAATGGATGTTATCTTCACGAAATATGCCAATATTTCCAACCACTTTATTATCAACCGTAATCGCAAAAGTAAAAACTGTATTCTTATCAGAAGCCAACATTGCATTAATAAACTCTTTTGCATCGTTCTCTGTATAAGGATAAGGTAATCCATCTCGTAAATTATTTTGAACATTCTTGTTGTTTAACGCGGCTGCAAGGTCAACTGCATCTTCAATTCTCCACTGCCGAATTTGGCATTCCATTTTTATACCCTCTCTTTCACCCAATATAAGTAAAAAACATCCCTTATCTCAAGTTGATTTAATTGATGGCGTCATAATGTGAAGCTTTCTGTTTTTAAGTCACAGTAATGCCGTCCCTTTGCTGCCGTAAATTTAAGTACACAATAGTCAGGATCTGTAACTCCTTTTTTGTAGAACATCGTATCCCCTGTTCTCCAAATATCCTGTTTCACTTCAGCATCTTCTAACACTTCCATGACCCCAATTAGCATTACTCCCTCATAATGAAAACGTCCTTTATTAAAAAAGTAGATACTTGCTTTTCTGTTTTCTCTATACTGTGCAACTCGCATAGATGATGTATTAGTAGTAAAATAAAGGCAGTTACCATCTATCTTACGAGGCATAAGCATCGCTTTCATATTTGGAAAGCCTTCCTGATCTATAGAAGCAATAAAAGCTACTTTCTGTTTTTCAATAAAATCAAATATTTGCTCTTTCGTTTTCATATCTATCATCCTTTCCATGTAAGGTTATATAAATAATCTCTATAACTTGTAATAATTTAACTTATGCTGACAATATATTACGAGTATTCATTTCCATCATTAAAAGTAATCGAATTGGTATTGAGGGACTACTGCCTTGATTTACATCACCCACAAAGAATAAATCTGTTTCAGGACAATAAAACGCATATGAGCCCGTGGACCCTGAATGACCAACCAATTGATTTTTCTTAATAAAAAGCATCCCACTTTTTAAATACATATACCCACCTGCATAATGAATGCCTCCAAAAGTAATTTGTAATCTTTTATGATTTTGTAATTGCTCAAATACCTGCTTATTAAATAGTTGTCCACCCCAAAAAGCTTTAATAAATATCATAAGCTCTCTAGCTGTTGTAACCCCTCCTCCACTCGCAGGACAAGATCTTAAAAACTTAACGAGAGATAACTTTTTTTCTTTATAATAAACGTTAGGAACATAATCTGTATCTGCTGTAACTATATATGTCGACTTTAAGTTTAGTGGTTTAAAGATAAACATGCATAAAACTTCAGATAGTGTTTTTTGTGTTATTATCTCAATAATCTTCCCTAAAAGATCAAAATTAATATCGGCATAATAACTTCTAGATCCCATACGAGGTGCAAATTTAGGATTCATTGTTTTGCTTATTGCAATCATTTCTTCTAGGTCTACATAAAAATCTTCTTTAAGCATTTTCTTTTCAAAAGGTTCATTGCCCTCTAAAAAGTAATCTGGCAATCCACTTACTTGAAACATTAAATCAGATATTCTCAAATCATTTGAATAATCGATTCCTTTATATACATGTAATCCATTCATTATTTCTTTATCTAAAAATGTTTTAATTTTATCATTTAATGATAACTTACCTTGTTCGCACAAAATTAATATGCATGTTGTCGTAAATAACTTTGTTATGCTTGCCATATTAATTGTAGAATCAATTGTTCTATGATATCCTTTATTCCAGGATATGCTTCCATCTGTATTTTCAATATATGCGATTGCTTCATGTATTTTTGCAGTTTGACTTAGGCGGTCAAATATTTTTTCACATTTATCGAAGCTCATCATCATGTCCTCCACGTCGCCTCATTCCATCAATAATATCTTGCCCAGTTTCATCTAACATTTGAATAATCATTTCATCTGTTAATATAGCAGATAATTGTTCGTTTCGTGCTAATACGGAAAGACCTGCTTGAAAGGCTTTCATCTTAAATAATATTAGTTCTAATTCTTGTTCAGAGAAATTTGATAATTCTTTGTCTTTTTTCATTTGATTTATTGCAAAATCAATCGCTTCATTTTGTTTGGCGTAAAATTCATTATTTTTTAATCCAAATTCGTCAAACAAAAGTGGATATTTCTTTGCAAAAATAACCGAAGCAATACCTATATCTAAAAATGGATTTCCTGAATTTTGTTCCAGTACTAATTGTTTACTGATATTTATTACCTTTAATACTACTTCATTTTTAAGTTCATCAACATCTTTAAAATTAACATAGATAGGTGCAATGGAGCAGCCCAATTTATCCGCAATTTTACGAATTGTTATGCTATTAAAGCCTTCTTTATTAGCAATATCAAAAGCTACATCAATCAATTGATCTTTTGTAAATTTATTTTTTGGCGGCATATATTTTACCCTCTTTATATATATCATTTGATATATATTGTATGATATTTATCAAAAATGTCAATAGAAAATTTAAGTTCCTTATTCAATAAACTCTCAACTTTATTAGCAAATTAGTTATCTTATTTCCAAATTAAATCATGAGGAATAATTTTCATAAGACAAATATCATCACCCATTTTTATGCTTTTTAATAATTCTATATCAAATTCACAATCAAAGGCTTTTTCAAAAAGAACTTTACTATATCCTGTAGTGCACTGACACCAGGTATCTGTATCCAATTTATCTACATCAGCAAGCATAGGACAAGGACAAAATGGAAATTGCAGATAAAGTATGCCGTCTTTACAAAATAAACCTGCTGCTTTCGCCTTATCTGAATTTGCAAATTCCTCCATACTTGATGCAGTTGCTGCTAGCTCTTTAACAAGTATCAATTTTTCATCCATTCCATAGCCACACTGGCAACTCATTCGGATCTGTTTCGTTGTTTCATGATTGAATTTGTTTTCCAATCTATGCATGGTTGACTTCACCCAGTTGGCATTGTCTTCGTTTTTTGACAAGGCATCATTCCCAAACACAATTTCTTTTGCCGTTTCACTGTCACTTTTGTTCTTGACTGCTTCATAAATAACTTGTTCCTGAATTTTTCTTATATCAAACATTTTCAATATCTCCTTCTTCTTTTATCTTTTTTTTACTCATAAAAATAGACTTCTTTCTAAGAGAACTATCTATCTTGAATCATTTTCATTATAGAAAAAAGTCTTTATACTTACTTCTGAATTCTTGCTCTATTTAATTGGGATACATAAATCCATGATTACCAGTCCATTATTTCTGTCAATTTTCCGATAAATATTTAGTCCATATCTTTCATCCATTTTATAACCGCTCTTAGGCAGCCAAATACTAAATATTCCCTGAAGAGTACAAAAAATATCCTGTATTTCTCCCTCAAAGCGATACGTTGCAAATTTTCCACCTTTGATTGTTGTTATATTGTCTA
>JAYFPL010000184.1:0-6549 GCA_034927775.1 Anaerovorax sp.
GATAAAACTGTGGCAATACACTCCTTTAAATAGTCAAAGCTATAGAAAAAATAAAAAGTCCACAGTGTTACTATTGATTATATCAAAGTTGAAAAAGAAAGGAGAGTATTGATGTATTTGTTTGTAAATACATCATACAAGCAAAATAATGAGTAAAATTACTTTAAAAGCAATGCCGTTTGATTCGAAGGAGGTACATGATCCAAAAACTGGAGTAGAAGTTTATGATCGAGTTGCGTATTCAAAAGATTTAGCAGACTGGTTGAGAACTTATTTCAGTAATGGAATTCTTGTGCAAGGTGGAGATGTACTTGGGAGTCAAATGCAAGTGATACATAATGTAGGTATGGTGTGTACGATAAAAGCTGGTGGTGTTTGCATCAACGGAAGAAGCGGCTGGCTTGAAAAGGATACAGAAGTAACTTTAAAGGTAGGCGGGGCTCTTCCTAGATATGATCGGATTGTTGCAGAGCTTAATATTCCAGATGACAGAGGAATTTATATTAAAGTTTTAGAAGGTGTTTCTGCAACTGAACCTGAATATCCAGCTTTAACACAAACGGAAGATGTTTATCAAATACCGTTAGCAAGGATTAAGATTGAAGCCGATTCTGCTAAAATAGCTGAAGTAATTGATGAGAGAAAAGATTATATTTCTAATGTTACGATTGGAATTAAGCCACCTACAGGAATGGATGCGGAGACTGTAAAAGTATCGGATAAAACTAAAAATATGTATGGTGTAGATAATGTAGATGAAGCTTTAAAAAATGCATTAGCGCATTTATCATATATTGCTTTTTGTACTAATGCAAATCGAGATAGCTTGGATGCGGCATTTGGAAAAAATAATGAAGATAAGATACTGATGATCGGTAAACAGATGGCAATGTATGCGTGGTTTATGGGTGACAATAAGACTGTATATCCATTTGCGAATACTATTCAGATAGGAAAGCTTAGAGATATAATAAATGACGCGACAAGTTTTGAAGAGATTAGAAATAACGAAACATTATATCAGCTCATACTTTCGTCTCCTTGGGCAAAAAATATATTAGATAGTGCTCCACCAAGGGAACTACCTAGAATAGACGTATTCAGTAACGGGCAATTTGCAGAGGGCATAACACATACAGATGTTAGTAATCGTGATGGTGTATTTAGAATATCTAACAATCTTATTAACTATGGAGTTTATGGTTCTGGAGGTATTGATATTACATTAAATGTATCAGCACTAAATTTAAGAGGTTATAGAAAAATGACGGTAGTGTACGAAAGTCCAGTTGAAAAATATTTACATCCAACATTCTTCGGTGTAGAGATACCATTAGGTTCTCCAGAATATACATTTGATATTTATAGCAAATTAAATTCAAAGACTAAACTCACTTCATTTGTATTTAACTGGCATGCAAGTGGCTATACTAATTTTACAGAAAACATAAAGGAAATTTATTTTTCAGTGTGATGAGGGGGACTTTTATGACAATGAAAGAAAAGTTACAACTAGATAATTTTGAATTGGAAACAAAACTATTAATAGAAGGAAAAACTGAAAAGTTGTAGAGTTGTCTCAATTTGAGTTAGAGATACAGTTAATTGAGAAAGTAGTATTGCAATGAGTGATTTTGAAAAGTGTAAAAGAGTGTTTGAAATTAGTGTATCAAAAGCAATGATTAAGGCTTGGGTTCGTGCAAAGCGAATCACGCCGGAAGAATACCAGGAAATAACCGGAGAAGAATACACCGATTAATCAGCACGCAATAAGGCGTGTTTTTTTGATACAATTTTTCCACTTGAAAGGGAGGCTATTATGGCTAACAGGAATTATGGTTATACAAAGTTTAATATCAGGCGAAGAAAATAAAACGATGTAAAATTAGTGTAGCGAGGGATATGCTTATCGATATGGTAGATAAGAATGATGCTACTATTTATCGTGGTTTGCTTACTGATTTTAATAAAGAAGCTTAAATGGATTTACTAGCATTCAGAGTACAGCCTAATTAATGGGAGCCATCAGGCTCCTTTCCTTTTGAAAGAAGGTGAAAACCTTGAATATACAATTTAATAGCTTACCCGTAATACCTTTACGAATCACAAGCAAATACGGTCCCCGAAACATAGGGTTAAAAGGTGCTAGTACATTCCATAGAGGAATCGACCTGGGGCGTGACTTTTCAAAGATAGAAACAGCAATCTTAGCCGTTGTCGATGGTGTGATTGCAAATAACTACTGGAATAATACCCGTGGTTGGGTTGTTATTGTTGGCCATGGTAATTTTAAAACATTGTATCAGCATTTGAAAGAACAATCTCCATTACGAAAAGGTGCTAAGGTTGTAGCTGGTCAAACAATCGGACTCATGGGTGCCAGTACTAAGACAATAAAGGGTATGGCTATGCACCTACATATGGAGTTGATTGTAGGTAGTAAACAGATAAACCCTGAACCTTTTTTTAAAAATATTATACCAAAAGAAATGGAAGTGATCGATTTGACAGAAAAACAGACTAGAAAAATTGTGCAAGATGAAATAAAAAGGGTATTAGAAGGACGAGGTAGCAAGGTGGCTGAATGTTTTAAAGAGGCTTGGAAAAAGGCTCAACTAGAAGGATATTCCGATGGGACAAGACCGGAAGGTTATACGACACGTCAGGAAGTCGTTTCGATGATTCAGAGATCAGAAAAGTAGGTGAATGGGTGGATACACAAACAATATTTTTACTTATTGCAATCATTGGCTGTTTTGTAGGACTGGGAGGGTGGATATCTGGAAGAGATAATCGAATTGGAACGGATTCAGAGTGGCGAGGGACCGTAAACGGAAAATTAGATGCATTACTTGGGATAAGTAAAAGGGTAGACAAGTTAGAAGAAAAAGTAGAGGATCAAGGTAAAGTTTTAGCAGTAGTTGAACAATCGGCAAAGTCTGCACATCATCGATTAAATGATCATATTGGAAAGGAGCACATTCGTGAAGATTAATTGGAAATTGCGTTTAAAAAATAAAACTACAATGACTGCTTTACTTGCTTGCACGGTAGCTTTTATCTATCAAATACTTGGTATTCTTGGTATCACAGTATCCGTATCTGAGAATGAGGTAATACAAATTATCAGTATATTGTTAAATATTCTTGTTACTTTTGGTATATTAGTTGATCCAACTACCGTAGGAATAAGTGATAGCGAGAATGCTCTTACATATAAAGAACCGAAATAAAAAAGCAGCGTTTAATGCCGTCTCCGAAAAGAGACGGCATTTTTTATGTTTCTCGGATTTATTTTGTTTATTTTTATATAAATCAAAATTATGGTAAATATCGCCAATTAACGATTAGATAGTACAAATTTCATGATATAATATGGTAACAACCGGTACCGGAAATATCTCAATATGAAGATAGGAGGGGTGTTTCGTTAAGTGGATTAAGATTTATAGTTTCAGAAAGAACGTATATTCTTTCCAAGATAAATATAGTAATAATAAAATGATTTTAATGATATATAACATATTAAAAAGGAAGGCGATCTAATGAACGATAAAATAAACATTCAGTATTCAAAAGATGGAATATTGGATAAAGATATAGAGAATCTATTAAAAAAGATAATATTGGATAATAGCAGTAAATGGATAATAGCAATAGAGTCTTATTTTTTAGGACAAAAAAACGAATATAGAAAACTATAATAAAAAAAGCTGTTGCTTATAGGCAACAGCTTTTTTTATGTTTACGTTATATGTAATATTGTTCTGATTTTACAGCCCGTAAAAAGGTATAACGAAAAGTGTATAATGAATAGAAATAAAATCATTTTAAAGTATTTTTATTACAAAGTATTAAAAACAAAAAATAATAAAACCGTTGAAAAATCAATGATGACTGAAAATTCAACGGTCGGTTATTTATCTGATTTATTTATACATTAAATAAGAAATGCATGACATCGCCATCTTTGACAATGTATTCTTTACCTTCGGATCGAATCAATCCTTTTTCTTTTGCAGTGGCAAGATTACCGCCACATTCTATCAGCTTATCGTATGCGATGGTTTCTGCGCGGATAAATCCTTTTTCAAAATCTGTGTGGATTTTTCCGGCTGCCTGTGGTGCTTTACTTCCTCTTTTAATCGTCCACGCACGTACTTCCGGTTCGCCTGCTGTTAAGAAGGAAATTAAATCGAGAAGATGATAAGATGCTTTTACCAATTTATCCAAGCCGGATTCTGTAATGCCTAAATCCTCAAAGAAAGCAAGCTTTTCTTCCTCATCCAATTCTGCAATTTCAGCTTCAAGCTTTGCGCATACAACAACGACTTCAGAGCCTTCTGTTTCTGCAAATTCACGAACCTTCTTTACAAATTCATTGTCCGCATCACTTGCAATTTCTTCTTCGGAAACATTTGCAGCGTAGATAATCGGTTTAAAGGACAGCAAATCTAAACTTTTTACAAACTCGTTTTCATCATCGTCTAATTCCAATGTACGAGCAGAAAGACCTTGCTCCAAAACTTCTTGAATTTTCTTTAAAAAATCAAGTTCTTTTTGAAGGCTTTTATCGCCTTTCAGATTTTTCTGTGTTTTTTGGATTCGACGGTCGATAACTTCCATGTCGGATAAAATCAGTTCCATATTGATGGTTTCAATGTCGGAAAGTGGATTTATTTTGCCATCGACATGAACCACGTTTGGATCTTCAAAACAGCGTACCACATGGACAATCGCTGCTACTTCACGGATATGTCCTAAGAACTTATTTCCAAGGCCTTCTCCTTTTGAAGCACCCTTTACAAGACCTGCTATGTCATAAAATTCGATTGCAGTATAAACAGTTTTTTTTGAATTGTACATTTCATGCAGTACTTTTAGACGTTCGTCCGGTACCGTTACAACGCCTACATTTGGCTCTATTGTACAAAATGGGTAATTTGCCGCTTCTGCGCCGGCTTTTGTAATGGCATTGAATAAAGTGCTTTTGCCAACGTTGGGAAGACCCACTATACCTAATTTCATTATTTATATCTCCTTGTCATTTAATAGATTAGTAAAAAATGCGCCCCTTCTTACTGTTTTTATTCGAAAGAGGAATATAAACAAGAAGAAATACAATAAAAATTGCTGCGCTGAAAACTTGTGCTTGTCGAAATGGTCCGAGCATTAGGCTGTCTGTTCGAAGCTGTTCGATAAAGAACCGTTCAAACGAATATAATATTCCATAAAGTAAAAAGATTTGTCCTTCGAATTTACGATTATTATCAATAAAAATAAGAACTAAGAATAATAAAAAGCACCATATGGACTCGTAAAGAAAGGTAGGATGTACCATTTCATTTCCAACTTTTATCGCCCAAGGCAAGTCGGTTGGAATGCCGTGTGCTTCTTGATTAAAATAGTTTCCCCATCGTCCGATTGATTGTGCAAGTGCAATTGCAGGTGCAACTAAGTCTAAGGCATTCAAAGGACGAATTCTCCAAATCTTGCAAAGTAATATTCCAATAAGAAAACCCACTATCAATCCACCATGAATGGCCAGACCACCTGCTCGAATGTTGATGATTTTATAAAAATCTCCTGCATAATACTTCCAATTAAAAAGAACATAATAGGCTCTTGCTCCTACAATCGAAAGAGGTATGCAAATCATGGCAATATCAAATATTCGTTCTGGTTCGATATCATGACGCGGAGCTCTTTTATATACAATTAGAATGGCAAGTAAAATGCCGATTGCAATCAGAACGCCATACCACATAACATCAATTCCAAAAATTGTAAATGCGATTGGATTGGGAATGGGTAGCATAATAACCTCCTACAGACATTTGAATTTCTTTGATTTTTATCAAAGTTCGCATCTATTATACACTATTTTCAATGAAATGGGTAGAAGAACTTAGGAAATGGTCCTGTTAATAAAAAATTAATAAAAAAGAAAGAAATGGGAAAAAAGACTATGTTTTAATGAGTAATAGGAAATTGTAAGGAAATTGTAAAGAATTTGCAGGAAAATTATGCTATACTTCATATAGCTAAAAATGGCGAATTTTGTATTATTTTTAATTAGGGGGTAAAGGTTAATGTTTCGAAAGAAGAACAAAGAAAAAGTAGATGAAAACGTGGAAGCAAATATTGTATCAGGAAGTGAAACCATATCAGAAGCTTCACAAAATACAACGTCCACAGAAAATGCAGTGGATACAAATAAGAAAAAGAAAAAGAAGAATGGGAAAAAGGGGAAAAAGAAATTTGTCATTTTAGGCATTGTGATACTGGTTATTGCCGTTGTAGCAATTAAAGTTTCGTCTGGTGGAAATGATATGAAGCCGTTTGTTTCAACAAAGTCCCTAGAACGTATGGATTTGGAGCAGATCGTGTCTATTAAGGGAAATGTACAGGGATCAGAAACAGCGAATGTAACGTCTTCTGAGAGCAAAGAAGTCGTTTCCATTCTTGTAAAAGAAGGTGACGTTGTTACAAAGGGTCAGCTTTTGGCTACGCTTAAAAGCACCGGCGAGGATGCAGAAACCCAGTTGG
>JAYFPL010000064.1:0-3589 GCA_034927775.1 Anaerovorax sp.
TTCAAGTACAAAAAGATGACGGTCGCCAAGAGAGATAATATCTCCATCCTCAACAACTTGGTCAATGCGAAGGTCCTCATCACGATAAGCTAAAGGCTGATAGGATTCATTTAGATATTTTTTAGCAGCACTTTCCGAAAGATTTCTTATCGCTTTTAATGCCCCTTCTCTTTTTAGAACAGCTTGTCCATGTGCATTTCCTACACAAATTAAGTTTGACCATTCTTGTCTTAAATATGCCAATCCTCCAATATGATCATAATGGGTATGAGAAGAAAGCATATAGTCCAATGGTCGTCCTTCCAATACCTTCTTTACTTTTTCAACCATTAGCGGTGCACAATACGCCATTCCACAATCAATTACCGCTGTTTTTTCACTGCCAATTAAAACCAAAGCATCGCCGCCCGGCCCGCCGGCAACACGTGTAATACCTTTTATCATTTTTCTAATCCTTTATTTTTTCTTTTCTGTGATTCATAAAACAAATTTTGTTTCTTTTAGTGCCTCTTATCTATTTTACTATTTGATCATTTTCTGTATTTATATTACTTTCTGCATTTATACTGCGTTTCCCTGTCTGTACTCTTATAAAATTAACAACCATAAATACAAGGAAAATCAAGCCGCAATATCCTCCAATTGGATACAAAAATGCAACCAAATTAGAAAACCCAAATAAACTCATACCAAATCCAATCACTGCCAAGGTCCATATATAAATCTTTCTGTTTTTCGTTTCCGGTAGTTTTGTTGTGATACCATAAAAAGTACTGGTTGCCGTACTAAATACTGCAATCAAAAGCACCACAGCATAAATCGCACGCACCCAAGGTGCCAGCTGCTCACAGAGTACCAACATCGGCAATGCACTTTCCGAAGCTCTTCTGGGATCGGTTAATGTCGTTAAATACACAATTAAAGAACAGGTACCCAAAAAAACGCCTCCAAGAATCGCTCCTTTTTGCGCGGTATTCTTGCTTTTTGCATGAATTGAACAACTGCCCAGCATAGGTATTGCACCTGTTAAATTATAAGATACAAATGCGATTGCTGCTACAAACCAATTTGAAGCCAAAGGACTTGCTGCAATCTTTATCTCTTTATGGAAATTATAATCATTTCTTATTATAATAAGTAAACATAAAATTAAAGTACCTGAAATTAATACAGGAGTCACCTTTTGCAATCTCTTTGATACCATTTCAAAACCATTTATTGCTGTAAACACTGCTAAAAACATCAGTACTAAGCTTCCAAGAAAGCGATGAATTCCAAACTGTTCATAAAACAAAGCTCCTCCAGCCGCTAACATAGAAAAATATGCCATAAAAAGAAAGATAGACATTATAATTCCTACCATAGTTTCAGATGCTTTGTTATCCATAGGAAAAATCAACTTACTCATATCGTTTGTCTGCAGAACTCTTGCAATTGTCACTGTCATATAGCCAAATCCTATAAAAATCAAGGTGGTTAAAAAAATCCCAAAAATGCCACGCTGCCCGAACACACCAAAAAACTGCCACATTTCCTTTCCGGATGCAAAGCCTGCACCCATCAAAGCTCCAATATACAGAAAACCAATATGTAATGCAGATAACTCTACTTTCTTTTCTTCATCCATTATAAATTCGCCTCCGATTTATTAATTTGCTGTTCTTCACTATTCGTATCACTTAAAATATTATCATTTGAAGCGCCTTCAATTTGTGGTTCCCTGCTTATCTTTATACCTCCGATTGTAAAAATAACCAATCCAATCCAAATAAAGGCAAAGGCAATTAATTGAATATAATCAAACGGCTCTTTATAGATAAATATACCTAAAATCAATCCCATAGACGGTGAAAAATATTCTGTAACACCTAGTGTAATAAAATCAATACGATTTGCAGCCATAGCAAAGAGCATTAAAGGAACTGCAGTAAATGCGCCTGCAAAGCTTAATAGAGCAATTTGACCATAGGTTGCTGTAGAAAATGCCCCCTGTCCTGACCATTCCATATAAATAATAATAGGTAATATAATAGGAACCAAAAACATCGTTTCATAAAGAAGCGCCAAAAGCGAGTTGACTTGAACTTTTTTCTTAATTGCAGCATAAGTAGCAAATGTTAATGCCAGTCCAATCGCAATGAATGGAATTTGCCGATAAGATACCAACATAAAGACAACTCCGGCAATCGCTAGTATAAAAGCTGTAATCTTATATTTATCAAGCTTTTCATGAAAGAAGATAACCCCGAAAACACAAACCATAAGTGGTTCTATGTAATACCCAATGCTTGTTTGTATAATGAATCCACTGTTAACTGCCCAAATGTAAATACCCCAATTCGAAGAAATCAAAGTTCCAGCCAGAAAAAAAGTTAGCTTTGCACCTTTCTTCCTTAATGGTTCCATTATTGCATCCCAACCAAACAAAAATAAGTCAATGAAGAGTACCAATACAAAACAAAGAACCAATCGATAAAACATAATCAAAAGAGGATCAATGGATTGCAGTGATTTCCAGTAAACTGGTAAAATGCCCCATAACAAAGAACATCCCAATGCACATGCTAAGCCTTTTTTATACTCTGTTTTATTATGCATTTCCTGATTCATTATCTACACCCTATAAAAGCCTTCCTGTTTTTAAACTATTGAGATAAATTTAGAAAAATTCTGAAGAATCATTTGAAAAAAACATTTTTTCCATACTTTTTTATTCTATCTCGAAAAGTATAAAAGAGCAAGCGGTAAACAGAAAAACTGCATAATAGTGATATGCCCCTTGTCAAAATGACAAAGGGCATATTGTATTATAGTAGTAGACTTTTTCTTATTATTTTTTAGCCAAAGAGGCCGCCGAAAAATCCGTCTTTGCATCCTCCGCCCTGATTATTCCAAAAGAAGAAAACGATGATTAAAATGATAATCCAAATTCCTCCGTTGTTATTATCACAGCAATCTCCACGACCGCCGCCACCAAAGAAACTACCTGTTCCACCACAAAGTAAGAATATCAAAATAAGAATAGGCAGCCAGCTTCCAAAATCATTATCATCCTGACAAGGATGATCATCCTTGCAATCAAACTTTGGTTCACAGCAGCAATCATGCTGCGGCTCACAGCAACAATCTTTATGCGGTTCATTATAAACGTCCTTATGAACGTCACAATTATCCTCACGAAAACCTCTTCGATCTCTTTCCATGCTCGGCTTTATGTATTCGTCATTCACCGTAAAAGCACCTCCCTACTTTCTATCATAAAAGTTTCTGACCTTTTATCATATGTGATAAGGAAGCAAAGGGTGCCATTATTTCTCTCTCAATTTCTTAAGTAAATTTTGCATATCAATCGGAATCGGTGCTTCGATTTTCATAAACTCACCATTGACTGGATGTCGAAATGATAGATATGCTGCATGCAAAGCCTGCCTTCCAATCAATTCTGGTTCCTCTTTCCCATAAAGCGCATCACTTACGAGCGGATGCCCAATGTGCGACATGTGTACACGAATTTGATGAGTTCGACCAGTTTCCAAGTGCAGTTCTAAAAACGAATACTCTAAAAACCTTTCCAAAACACGATACCGAG
>JAYFPL010000063.1:0-41989 GCA_034927775.1 Anaerovorax sp.
GGTATATAATGAACTTTCAGTTGATCTTATACTGATGGACATTGGACTTGAAGGAAAAATGGATGGTATAGATGCTGCTCGTAAAATATTAGAATATAAGGATGTTCCTATTGTTTTTCTTACTGCAAATACTTCAGAAGAAGTGATTGAAAAAATGAAAGAAGTTCGTGCATACGGATTTGTACTGAAAGGTACAGAAAAAGCTGTTATGTTATCTACTATAGAAATGGCATTAAGGCTTTATGATGCGAATTCTCTAGTTAAAATAAAAAAAGCAACATTGAGTGCGATTATGGATGCAACTCAAGATTCAATTATTTTATTTGATAAAAAACTTAAAATTACATATTGTAATCTTGCTAACGAATATTTTTTTGGCTATTCTAGAGAGGAAATATTAGGTCAGAAGTTAGATAAATTTATATTATCTTA
The DNA here is from genome assembly GCA_034927775.1 of Anaerovorax sp. Lineage (GTDB taxonomy): Bacteria > Bacillota > Clostridia > Peptostreptococcales > Anaerovoracaceae > IOR16. The sequence continues at coordinate 433 of JAYFPL010000063.1, forward strand.
TAAATGGATTTCACAAAATAATTATAAACTTTTTAATTTAGATGAGAATGGTTGTTTATTTGGAAAAAATGTGGAATTGATCGTACAACATAAAAATGGCTATAAAATATATGTTGAGATTTCTCTATCAAGTTTAAAGTTAGAAGGTGCATGGTATGGTGTTGGAGTTTTAAGAGATATTAGTGCTCGTAAACAACAAGAGGAGAAATTATTAAAGAGTAGGAGAGAATATCTGGAACTCGCGGAAAACGCACCTGTTGGTGTTTTAAAATGTGATCTTCAAGGAAACATCACCTATTTAAATAGTAAAGTATTGGAGATTATGGGCTCTTCTAATATATTAGCAACTCGTATGATTAATTTATTTACGGATCCCATCTTAATAGAATCTGGATTGTCTCAAATACTACTTGATTGTTTAGAAAAGAATCAATCGGCGGTACAAGAAGTTTCTTATAAAACAAAATGGGGCAAGCAGGTATGGCTAAGAGCACATATAAAAATATTGGGAGATGAGGATTGCTCAACTGGAATACAGATAATTATAGATGAGATTACGCAACAAAAACAATTAGAAGCGAAGCTGCATCGTTTATCGGTTACGGATGAGCTTACTGGAGCGTATAACCGCAGATATATGAAAGAAAAAATAGAAGCTGAAATCGAAAGAAGTTTACGTAGTGGGGATATTTTTTCTATTGTAATGTTTGATATTGATCATTTTAAAAAAATCAACGATTCTTTCGGACATAATGTAGGTGACCTTATCTTAGAAGCAATTGTAAAAGAGATAAAAAGTACTTTGAATGAAAAGGATGTTTTCGCTCGATGGGGTGGTGAAGAATTTATTATATTATATCCGGATACCACTATTGAAAAGGCAATACAAATTGCAGAAGAATTACGTAAAAAGTTAAGTTTGCTTCGTATGCCATGGATTGGTTCGATGACTGCGAGTTTTGGCGTTACACGATATTATCCTGATGATTCGATTGATAGTTTGGTAAAAAGAGCGGATCTGATGATGTATCAAGCTAAAAATGATGGGAGAAATTGTGTCAGATGTATTGATTAGGAACATTAGGTAACCTATTATTATTTAAAAGGGTTGGTAATTTGTATTACCAACCCTTTATTTTATAAATTTTTATTAAAAGGCACTAAGTTTTTATAACCTAATTTATGTTAATATTTATTATTGTTGCTGTCCTCGTAATGATATTGCTTTGATGGAGCATAGGTATCATCATAATGTGTGGTTGGGCTCACATAATTGTCATAGCTGCTATAGTCAACTTGGTTTTTATAGCTAGCTTCGCTATTATAGTCAGCTTGGTTGCTATAGTCGTTATAGCTATTATCATGATTATTAAGTTTAAACTTTGAAATTAATCCTTTTAATAAGCTGGATTGGCTTGAAAGTTCTTCACTTGCAGCAGCACTTTCTTCTGCAGTTGCAGCATTTGTTTGCACAACAGCAGATATTTGTTCCACTCCTAAATTAACTTGTGAAATGGATACTGCTTGATGATCAGATGCTTGTGCAATTTTATCGATGATACCAACCGCTTCCATAGCAATCTGTGCACTTGATTCAAGAGAGTGTGCTGTTCTGTCCGCAATGGAAGAACCGTTTTCAACGGCATAAATGGTTTCTTCAATAAGTGCTGTTGTATTTTTTGCAGCCTCCGCTGATTTTCCTGCTAGATTTCTTACTTCATCTGCAACAACGGCAAAGCCTTTTCCTGCCGCTCCGGCACGTGCTGCTTCGACTGCAGCATTTAATGCAAGAATGTTTGTTTGGAATGCAATATCATCAATTACTTTAATGATTTTTGAAATCTCATTGGATTTTAAAGTAATGTCATTCATTGCTTCAAGCATATGACTCATTTCATCATTGCTCTTATGTAATTCTTTTCCGGCAAGTTCTGCCATACCACTGGCTTTTTTTGCATTGTCCGCATTTTGCTGGATCTCTGTGGTAATTTCAGAAATGGATGCCGATAATTCTTCTATGGAACTTGCCTGTTCAGTTGCACCTTGTGAAAGTGCCTGCGCACCATTGGCAACTTGTTCGGAACCACTAGAAACTTGATCTGCTGATTGATTCATTTGTAAGAAGGTAGCATTTAAATTCAATAGAAGTGACTGCATATTTTCTTTTAGTTTTATAAATTGCCCTACATAATCCTTATGTAATTCAATCATTAAATCACCTTGTGATATTTTACTGAGGGCGTCAGCAATTTCATCAATATAGCCTTGATAATTTACAAGCTGCTGAATGGTAAGGTTAAATGCATTTGCAAGTTGACCCACCTCATCTTTTGAGTTAACAGAGAGCTCAACATCAAAGTTTCCATTAGCAATTTCTTGTGCAACACCGGTAACCTTTTTAATCGGTTTCGTAATTTTATCACTTACAAAATAGGTAATGACTGCCCCTACAATGACTGCAATAAAAGAGAAAATAATCAAAAGGAATTTAACAGCATTAATTTCTTTTAGAATTTCACTCGTTTCAACACCTACTGCAACAATCCAAGGACTGCCTTCAATTGGAGCAAATCCTACTATTTTATTGATGCCGTTGTATGTATATTCTCCACTTCCAGATTCACGTTTTATCATAGATTCTGTAAGTTCTCCTAATGCTTTAAGAGATTGATCTGTTTTAGCATTTTCAATGTCATTATCCTGACTTAAAACTAAATCTTTGTTTTTGTGTCCGATTGTAGTACCTTGGTTATTAACCATATAGGCATATCCAGTTTCTCGATAGCTTACTTGGCTGACAATATCAGATAATGATTGTCCATCTTTTCTACCGTAAAATACACCGATTATTTGTCCGTTTTTATAAACCGGAGCTGCATAGATAATTACCAACTCATCAGTAGCACTGCTAATAATTACATCGGAAGCAGCCATTTGACCATTTAAAGCTGATTGAAAATATTCTCTGTTAGCAATATTAGTTGTTTCCTTTTTTATATTAAATACAGTACTGTTTCCGGATTTATCTGCAAAAGCAAAGGCTAAGTAGCCTGTTCTTGCTGCTTCTGCTTCAAAAAATGATATCTTCTGTTCAAGTGTTGTATTTGGATCGGTAAGCAATTGATTTTGGGCCAATGCATCTACATAATTAAGATCACTATCTCTTTTTGCTTGAATGTAGTTGGCTTCTTGTTTTGCGATTTCTTCTAAATCACCATGAGTACCTTTAATTAAATTATTACTGGTAGTGTAAATAGATAAAAATCCTAAAAATGACGTTAGAATAAGTATGACTGTTGTAAAGATAACTAATAGCCTGATTTTTAATGATTTCATGTCACAGAACCTCCTAAGTATGTTATTAAATTCTTGTCAATCTCTATAAACACTATCTACCCCATTTGTATTGTTTAAAACTAATGATTTTATATATTAACAAACTAATACAAGTTAGTTTTTGTAAGTGTATCACGTGAAATGAGGTTCGTCAATTAAGTTAAATAAAATAAGAAAGAATTAAAGTGTTTTTTGTCATAAAAGAGTACAAATTATTTTTATTATAGATTGTAAATAGATATAAACTGAAAAGAAAAAGGAATGATTCATTTGTTGAATCATCCCTTAAATTTGTATTAGTATTTAAGCTTAAACTTTGAAATTAGCCCCTTAAGCAGATTGGATTGACTTGACAATTCTTCACTTGCAGCAGCACTTTCTTCTGCAGTTGCAGCATTTGTTTGTACAACAGCAGATATTTGTTCAACCCCCAGATTTACTTGGGAGATGGAAGACGCTTGCTGATTGGAGGCTTGTGCGATAGTGTCAATAATTCCAACTGCCTCTTTCGCAACCTGCTCACTTGATTCAAGAGAGTGTGCCGTTCTTTCTGCAATAGCAGAACCATTTTCAACGGCCAAAATGGTTTCTTCAATAAGTGTTGTTGTACTTTTTGCTGCTTCTGCTGATTTTCCGGCTAAATTTCTTACTTCATCTGCAACGACAGCGAAGCCTTTTCCTGCCGCTCCTGCACGTGCTGCTTCGACTGCCGCATTCAGTGCGAGAATATTTGTCTGAAATGCAATATCATCAATGACTTTAATGATTTTAGAAATTTCATTAGATTTTAAAGTAATCTCATTCATTGCTTCAAGCATATGCTTCATATCATCATTGCTTTTATTTAATTCTTTGCCGGCAAGCTCAGCCATTCCACTGGCCGTTTTTGCATTGTCTGCATTTTGTTGAATTTCTGACGTTATCTCGGAAATAGATGCTGATAATTCCTCAATAGAACTTGCCTGCTCGGTTGCACCTTGTGAGAGTGCCTGCGCACCATTGGCTACCTGTTCGGAACCACTTGCAACTTGATCTGCAGATTGATTCATTTGTAAGAAGGTGGCATTTAGATTCAAAAGTAAAGATTGCATATTTTCTTTTAATTTAATAAACTGCCCTACATAATCCCGTTGCAATTCTATCATAAGGTCCCCTTGCGATACTTTGCTGAGGGCATCAGAAATTTCATCAATATAGCCTTGATAATTTAATAGCTGTTGGATGGTAAGATTAAAGGCATTTGCAAGTTGACCCACTTCATCTTTTGTGTTAACAGTTAGCGTAACATCAAAGTTGCCGTTTGCAATTTCTTGTGCAGCTACAGTAACCTTTTTGATAGGTTTTGAAATTTTATTACTTACAAAATAGGTAATAATTGCCCCTGCTATTATAGCGGCTAAGCATAAAATTAGAAGTAAGTTTCTAAGAGCATTTACCTCTTTTAATACCTCATGTTCTTGAATTTCCATTACGACTATCCAAGGGCTTCCATCTATCGGTGCAAAACCTGAAACTAAATTTTCACCGTCATAGGAGTAGCTTCCACTGCCAACTTCTCTTTTTAGCATATAATTTTTAGTTAGATCAGCCAATGCTTGGAGTGAACTATCATTTTTTGCATCCTCTATTACATTTTCTTGCCTTAAAACAAGTTCAATATCCTTTTCTGCAATGGTTACACCATCGTTATTAATCATATAGCAATAGCCTGTCTCTTTATATTTAGCTTCACTCGCTATATCATTTAAGAATGTACCATCTTTTCTGCCATATAAAATACCAATGGTTTCTCCGTTTCTAGATACGGGAGCGGCAAATATAATTACTAATTCTCCCGTTGCGCTACTAATAATTAAGTCAGAAGCAGCTAATTGTCCTTTGATCGCTGATTGAAAATAGTCTCGATTTGCAATATTGGTTGTTTCCCTTTTTGAGTTAAATACAGTACTGTTTCCGGATTTATCTGCAAAAGCAAAGGCTAAGTATCCTGTTCTTTTTGCTTCTGCTTCAAAAAAAGATATTTTTTGTTCGATTGGAATGGATGGATTAGTAAGTATAGAATTTTGTGCAAGGGCATCCACATATTTTAATTCAGAATCTCTTCTTGCCTGAATATAACTTGCTTCTTGCTTTGCAATTTCCTTTAAATCCTCATGCGTATCAGTAATTATGTTTTTACTGACTGTACGTATAGATAACAACCCTAAGAATGAAGTTAGAATAAGTATAACAATTGTAAAGATAACGACTAGTCTGATTTTTAACGATTTCATGTGACAGAACCTCCTAAGTATGCTACAAGTAATATGTCATTCTCTATTCACATTTTCCCTTATGATTTATAAATCCTTCTGATAAATGCCGAAAAGGCAAACTAACGTACGTTAGTTTTTAAAAAATTTTATCATGGTAAATTTTATTCGTCAATCCATATTAAAAAAATTGATAAGACTTTTAAGATTGTAAAAAATCAGGATAATATAAAAAGTCAGAAGAAATAGATATTCGACAGTACTTTATATTGACACTTCAACTTGGGTTATAGTATTGTAAAACTGACACAATTAAGTTAGCTGTACTTAACGGAGGGTATAATGGGGAAAAAGGAAGAGATATTAAATGTTGCACATATGCTTTTTTCAGAAAAAGGATATAACTTATCAATGTCTGAACTATCAAAAGCAGTAAAAATTAAAACTCCATCCTTATACAGTCATTTTAGGAGTAAAGAAGAAATTGTTGAATGTATTGTAAAACAGGAAATTGAAAAATGTTTTAGCTACCTAGAAGTTACCATTAATGAAATGGAAGATAAAAAATGCAGAGAAAAATTTGAAGGTGTTCTATTTGCAATCTTTGATTATTTCAGTCAAAATAAAAGATTGGGATTTTGGAGAAATATATCACTAATACAGAATAGTAAGCTCAAAAATGATTTTCATGTAATAATAAAAGAGAAAGAAGATTACTATCTTGATAAATTAAAACAATGTGTGGAAAAGGGAATCTCAAAAGGAGAAATTAAAGAAACTGTAGGAGAAGGAGCGGTATATTTATATTTTACTATGCTGCAAGGCATGATGGATTTAATGCTCCTTTATGAAAACCAACCACTTGATGTGAATGAATATGTGAAAAAAACATGGAGTGCGTATTGGGAAGGAATTAAAGCAACATAAGAAAAATATATTATATTAATTATAGGAAAAGAATCGAGGACAGTGAAATGAAAACACGAGTTAATTTTGGGGTTCGATTTCTTGTTGTGCTTACTTTTTTATTGATGATAGTAATAAATGTGCTTGCAAATATAATACCTATTAATGGAGTTACGACAGGAGAAGTATCGGATTATTATGCAAACCTTTTTTCTCCTGCAGCAATAACATTTTCTATTTGGGGGTTAATTTATTTATTACTTGCAGGTTACACGATTTATCAGTTGTTCTGTTTTAGGGATAGAAAAAAAATAGAATTATTGAATAAAATCGGACTTTATTTTTCTATTTCATCACTTGCGAATGCTATGTGGATTTTTTGTTGGCATTATTATAAAATTCCGTTGTCAATGCTATGTATGATTGTTATTCTTATATGTTTAATAATAATAGTTTCAAATATAGTTAAATTTCAATTAACACTTAAAGAATGGTTTTTTATTCAATTACCTTTTAGTATTTATTTTGGTTGGATTACAATAGCAATCATTGCAAATATGACGACACTTCTTGTTTATTTACATTGGGATGGATTTGGCATTTCAGAAGTAGTATGGACAATGATTGCTATTACATTAGGCACTATCATTGGTATCGCAACAATGTTGTTTTATAAAGACATGGCTTATGGATTTGCGGTCTTATGGGGTTTTATTGGAATTTTGATTAAGCAGTTGTCACCTAATGGGTTTCATGGCGAATATCCAGCCATTATTATTACTACTGTTGCAGCTCTTACTTTACTATTTATTGCTGAGTTATATTTGTTTTTCTTAAAGTTAAATTTAAAGAGTTAGATTAAGTTTTTTTCTCATCGTATCTTGATTAATGCTATGTAATAAAGCATTATCTGCAGAAATATATCCTTGTTTATACAATTGAAGAATGCTATCATCCATGGTAATCATGCCTTGATCAGAAGAAGATTGAATTGTGAAATCAATTTGGTGTGATTTTGATTCTCGAATTAAATTTCTTATAGCATGGTTACAAAACATTAATTCAAAGGCAGGAACAAGCTTCCCATCTAATGTTGGTATTAATTGCTGACAAACGACCGCTTTTAAGACCATGGAAAGTTGAACACGTATTTGCTGTTGTTGATTCGGCGGGAACACATCAATAATTCGGTCTATTGTATTTGCAGCACCTAATGTATGTAAGGTTGAAAATACTAGTTGACCTGTTTCGGCAGCAGACATAGCTATTGAAATTGTTTCTAAATCTCGCATTTCTCCGAGTAAAATAACATCAGGTGATTGGCGTAGTGCGGCACGAAGTCCTTTTGAGTAACTTTCTGTATCCATGTAGATTTCTCTTTGAGTAACAATACTTTTATCATGCCGATGTAAATATTCAACTGGATCTTCTAATGTAATTATGTGGTTTTCTCTTGTTTTATTAATTTTATCAATTAAGCAAGCAAGTGTTGTTGATTTTCCGCTTCCGGTAGTGCCAGTGACTAAAACAAGCCCTTTCGTTAATTTATGAATATCAGTGACTATTTTAGGAATTTTCAGTTCTTCGGAATCTGGTAAATGGAATGCTACAATACGTAGCACGGCTGCCATAGATCCTCTTTGCATAAAGGTATTGACTCGAAACCTTGCTAAATTAGGTATAGAAAAAGAGAAATCATCATCATGTTTTTTTAAAAATGATGAATGATCGCGTAGTGCCATATTATAGATTTTTAATACCAATGCTTCTGTGTCGGGTGGCATTAATTTATCACCGACTGATATAATACGACCGCCACATGAGTAGGAAAGTGATTTTCCTGCGATAATGAAGATGTCACTTGCGTTAGCTTGAATGCATTCTTTAAAAAATTCCTCTAAACTCATCTCGTTTCCTCCATGTATGTATAAGCGTTATAGATTTATAATTGGGTATTTATTAAGTGAAATATGAATTAATTTGATTATAATGTATAAGGGAGAATCGCTGCAAGTTGTTTGGAAAAAATTGAGTTAATAATTCAAATAACATTATATATAAAATATATTTAGTGACAGTTATACAAATAAAAGTTATAATGAGGGACAATAGCTTTTTTATTTGATAGGAGATTAAGGATTATGCTATTAAATACCAATTTTAAAACACAGGAGAATAAAGAGGGAGTACTTTATATTCAACTATTAGGGGATTTTCTTATTGAGTATAATCAAAATACCTTATCTGGAGAAAAAGTACATGCTAAACAGGTTTGGAACTTATTAGAATATTTAATTGTAAACAGAGAAAAAGAAACCTCTTTAGATACTTTAATTGAAATTTTGTGGAGTGAAAAAGAGGTTGAAGATCCAGCAAATGCTTTGAAAAATTTAGCTTATCGTTTAAGAAACACTATTAAGAAGAACTTAAAGATGGATTCAAATAATTGCATAGTATATAAATATGGTTCTTATGCATGGAATATGGAAGTTCCTTGTGTATTTGATGTAGATTTATTTGAAGACTACATAAAGCAAGCAGAAAAGCCAAGTATTGAAAAAGCTTTGTCTTGTGAATATTACTATAAAGCATTTCAAATCTACAAAGGTAATTTTTTACCACAGTCTGAATATAAAGAATGGGTGAGGCCTATTGCTGTGTATTACCAACGTATGTACATGAAGGTTTGTGAAAAGTTATGTGATCTTTTAATGGAACAGGAAAGCTATGATATAATTGAAGAGGTTTGCAGAAGAGCGATAACAGTAGATCCTTTTGTAGAAATCAATCATGTAAATTTGATTAAAGCTTTAATTGCAACCAATAATCAAAAAAAGGCAGTTGCTCATTATAACGAAGTAAGCAAAATGTTTTACGATGAGCTTGGCGTACAGCCTTCGGAAGCAATTACAAAGCTCTACAAAGACATTATCAATAAAAATTTAGATTTTGAAAAAGATATTGCAGTAATAAAAGGGGATTTGGCAGAAACGACCGATGTCACAGGGACTTTACAGTGTAATTATGAAATGTTTAAGATTATTTATCGTTTACAGGCAAGAGCGGCACTGCGTAATGGTAAATCTATCTTTATTGCATTACTGACAGTAACTTCAAAAAATGGAAGTAAGATTCCCTCCAATCAACTAGAAGAAACTTTGGAGAATTTAACACATACACTTTGTTCTTTTCTAAGAAAAGACGATGTTGTAACTCGTTACGGGAGAACGCAATTTTTGCTTATGCTATCAAATATTACATATGAAAATACTGTAAAGGTTTTAAATCGTCTAGTAAATCGAATTAATAAGAGCGAGATTGGGAATAAGGTTGAGATATATGGTCAGATGGAATCTATCGATCCGCTTGAATTGGAGATTACAAGAAATGATTGATTTAGAGAATAAGATAATAACGAGTAATATTTCTATATTTTACGTATATATAAAAAATGATGTAAATATGGATAATGGCGATTTTTTTGGAAGCATGTTAAATGAGGGTTATAATTTTGCACTTGATTTTAATAGTTTTCGGAATATGATGGAAATTTTAGAGGGTTTATTTAATTATGTAAATTTTCCTATGGCCTCTCATGAAGAAAGAGCATTTCAAAAAAAGGAAAAGAGAAATCATATTTTGCCAAAAGAGTTGTATCCTGCAACGTTAGAAACATTTAAGAATCGAAAACCAGATTTTCGTTTACATGTACAATTTCGTCAGAATGCTACATGGCAGGGGACATTGCAATGGATTTCAACGAAAAAAACAAGAAGGTTTCGAAGTGAATTAGAATTGATTGAACTGATGCTTAATGCAATGCATTATGAATTGTGACCTAGTTGTGACTCAAACTGTTATAATAAAAATTGTTTAATGTGAAAGCATATCTGATTATGTAGTGAAGAGTTATTAAAGAGGAGACAGTAGAAATGGTGGATGTTGCGCATATAAATGACGGAAAAGCGACGTTTACAATACAAGTGAAATTTACTTGTAATGCAACATGGCAGGGAACAATTTCATGGATGGAAGGTCAAAAGACACAAAAATTTAGAAGTGAGCTTGAGATGATAAAGCTAATGATGGAAGCAATTCATGGAGAAAATGAGACTAAGCAATTACAAACTTGGTAGCTAGAAATATTTTTTTAAATAAACTTTTATGTAAGTAAAAAAGCAGAGATTGTCTCTGCTTTTTTTATGAAAAAAAATTATTTCATTTCATTCATAAAAATATGAGAAATATCTCTCTACATAGGATTACATAGTAAAAATAAAAAATGATTTAATTGTTGAATAAAAATTTAAAAAATATGGAAAATATTTCGTATATGTGACTGTACTGTGACTATCACATGGAATAATAAGATTAATATAGCTAGAGTGTCAAAATTATTAAAAGGGATGTGAAAATATGATGAGAAGAAAATTGAGTGCAGTGTTCGTCTCCCTTCTTGTTGCAGCAAGTGCATCAGGTGCTGCATTTGCAACTGAAATAAACCAAGAAAATGTTTTAGCAGAATTTATTGTACCTACAGCCGAGTCTTCTGAGATAAATTTGCAGAATGAAGAAGCTGTTGAAATGCATAATGGAGATGCAACACAAAGTGAGACAACGGAAAATACGAACCAAACAGGGGGAGCAACAACAGAAGAGGGTGTATTGCAGGAACCTGCAGTAGAGACACCGATTGCAGAGGAACCGGTAGTAGAAGAGCCTGCAGTAGAAACACCGGTTGTTGAGGAACCAGTAGTAGAAGAGCCTGCCGTGGAAACACCGGTTGTTGAGGAACCAGTAGTAGAAGAGCCTGCCGTGGAAACACCGGTTGTTGAGGAACCGGTAGTAGAAGAGCCTGCAGTGGAAACACCGGTTGTTGAGGAACCGGTAGTAGAAGAGGTTATTGAAGAACTTCCAGTCGTTGAAGAAGTGCCTGTAGCTGCAACGTTGACGATTATATATCACGGACAATATGAAGATATATTGGAGACGATTGAAGAAAAAGTAGTAGGATATTCGGTTGGTGAAACGGTGGATCTTCATGAATACATCGAAAAAATGATAACAAAAGAATTTATTGTTTATCAAGGTGATATTCATGAAATTACTTTAGACAAATCTGAGGTGACGGTTGAATTGAACTATACGTATGAGTTTTGAGTCTAGTCAAGAGAATGGAGGGGAGATATGAAACATATAAGAATCTTATCATGGCTTTTGACGTTAATGATGATTTTTACGTTAGTTCCGGTAAATGTATTTGCTGATAATTTATCTGAGGGTGATGTAGTTGCAACTAAAAGTGCAGAGTTTGATCTGGAGACAGGAGAAGCAACCGTAACGCTTACTGTTACTGGAGAGGACAAAGAAACTCATTATGGCGCGGATATCATTCTCATTGTAGATGAATCAGGCAGTATGAGTGGAGATAAAGGTAAAATAAATTATACTTGTAGAAGCAAGGAGTATAATACGGCAGCATGTGAATCCACAGAGTATAAGGAACATGCATGTGGAGGAACTGATTTCAGCAAAAAGGTTTGCGGGAGTAAAACTTACTATAAAAAGGATATAGGTTTTTTCACTACAAAAATCCGATATTTTTGTAGTGAATGCAATAGCAATTTGGGGAAAAATGAGCCAGATGCTAATTGGCAATGCGAAAATCGAATAGACACTTATATTTGTAATAAATGTGGCTATGAAACAACTGATTTGGATGAGTATCTAGATTCTATTATTTGGGGATGTCCTAACGTTGTATCGCACACTTGTTCTAAGTGCGGCGTAGAATTAGGCGCAGAATCGCCCGCTGCTGACTGGAAGTGCTCTAGTGAGAAATATACTTGTGCTGAATGTGGAACAGATTTGGGCTATACAAAGCCAGATGCGAATTGGCAGTGTAATACGGTTCATAATACTGACAGAATGACGCTTGCAAAGGCTGCATCTAAGGAATTTGCTGCAAATGTTCTTACCGGAGATAATCGATTGGCAATTGTTGGATTCTCTTCTTCTTCAGGGAACAATCATTCACAAGGATTTACAAGCAGTTTAGAAACTGTTAATGGTGTCATTGATCAGTTTAGTGCTAATGGTGGTACAAATTATACTTCAGCGTTAAATACAGCGATTGGATTTTTGAATGGAAGAAATAAAGCTAGACCATTATATGTGGTTATGATGTCTGACGGGGCACCTGGTAGCAGGAATGGGAATGGTGTAAATGATTTAAATTGGAATGGTAAAAATCAAGCAAAATCTTTAAAGGAAGATTATAGTGCGACTATTTATACAATCGGAATTGGTCTATCTAGCGACGCATCAGCATTAAAGGTGCTTTCATCGAATAAAGATGGCGAGAAATTATATCAAAACGTAAATGTAAACTCCATGGAAAAGGATTTAGGAAACGTTTTAGATACCATTGCAGGAGCAATTGAAAAAATTTCTGCCGGCAGAAATACTGTAATGACGGATAAAGTCAATTTGGAAGAATTTGAATGGGTAGGATTTGAGGGTTCACATGAAGGTGCGAACTATGAGAACGGAACGATTACTTGGGATATCGGTAACACTTCGGAAAACGTGCAGACATTAAAATTTAAGATTCGATTAAAACAAGAATATTTCGAAGCCGGTGGTACGTACAATACAAATGAAACGGTATGGGTTACCTATACGGATGTAGACGGAATTGAAGGAGTTACGATTCCAAAGGAAGAAATCGGTCACCCAAATGTTACAGCTGATGCAAAAAATATTACTGTAACTTATGTAGCCGAAACTGGCGGAAGTGTAAGCAACGCAAGTGAAACGATTCGACCAAGTCAATCATTTACAGGATCAACTGCAACACCAGATGCAGGCTATACTTTCTTAGGTTGGTTTGAGGGAAGCGATAAAGTAAGCGATAATGCTCATTTTATACCAGCTGATAAAGTACCAAAAACTTACACGGCTAAGTTCGCAGAAAATACAGTAACCATTAACTACATTGCTGGTGAAAATGGTAAGGTAGGAAGAAAAACGGAAACAGTAGGTGTAGTAAATGGAGAGGTTCAAGGATCGACTGCAACAGCTGATACCAATTACCACTTTGTAAACTGGACGGATGAAGATGGAGAGGTAGCAAGTACAGAAGCTGCAATCAAACCAGATAAGGCAGATGGTACTTATACAGCTAATTTCGCAGAAGATCAAGTAACGATTTCCTATGAAGCAGGAGCTGGTGGAAGTATCGATGAAACTAGTGAAGTGATAGGAGTGGAAACTGGCATTGCAAAAGGATCAACTGCAACACCAGATGATGGATATCATTTCCTTGGTTGGTTCGATGGAAGCAATAAAGTAAGTGATTACGCAGCCTTTGCACCAAAAAAAGTAGATGGTGTAAACAAAACAAAGACTTATACCGCAAAGTTTGCAGAAACTATGGTAACTATTAACTATGTTGCCGAAGCAAATGGAAGTGTAACAAACGATACTGAGACGGTAGGCTTGGCAGGAGGGTCGGTTCAAGGTTCAACTGCAATACCGTTTGAAAACTATCATTTTGTGAATTGGACGGATGCAAAGGGTAATGTAGCAAGCACGGAAGCTGCATTTAAACCTGATAAAGCAGATGAAACTTATACCGCAAACTTTGCAGAAGATCAAGTAACGATTCAATATGAAGCCGAAACTGGCGGGAGATTAACTGGAGCAGCGGAAGAAAGTGTATTTGTTGTAAACGGAAACGCAGCTGGTTCTACAGTAGAAACATTACCTGGTTATACCTTCTTAGGTTGGTTTGATGGTGATACAAATGTAGGTACAGATCCTGCTTTTGCACCACAAAAAGTAAATGGTGTAAATAAAGCAAAGGTTTATACAGCTAAGTTTGAAGAAAATGAAGTAACAATATCTTATGAAACAGAGCTAGGGGGAACTGTAAGTAGAAGTTTTGAGACCATAGGAGCTTCAACCGGAGTTGTAGAAGGTTCTACTGCGACCGCAGATACAGGCTATACCTTCTTAGGTTGGTTTGATGGTGATACAAATGTAGGTATAGACTTTACTTTTGTACCACAAAAAGTAAACGGTTTAAACGTTGAAAAGACTTATATAGCTAAGTTTAAAGAAAACGAAATAACGATTATATATGAAGCGGAGCAGGGCGGTACGGTAAGCTTAACAAAGGAAGTCATTGGAGAAGTAACTGGAGAGATTAAGGGTTCTACCGCAACTGCAAACGATGGCTATACTTTCTTAGGTTGGTTTGATGGTGATACAAATGTAGGTACAGATCCTGCTTTTGCACCGCAAAAAGTAAATGGTGTAAATAAAGCAAAGGTTTATACAGCTAAGTTTGAAGAAAATGAAGTAACAATATCTTATGAAACAGAGCTAGGCGGAACTGTAAGTAGAAGTTTTGAGACAATAGGAGCTTCAACCGGAGTTGTAGAAGGTTCTACTGCGACCGCAGATACAGGCTATACCTTCTTAGGTTGGTTTGATGGTGATACAAATGTAGGTACAGACTTTACTTTTGTACCACAAAAAGTAAACGGTTTAAACATTGAAAAGACTTACACCGCAAAATTTGAAATTAATTCTTATGAAGTTGTATTCGTAGATTTTGATGGAACCGAACTCAAAAAAGAGAACGTAGAGCATGGTAAAGGAGCAACGGCTCCAGAAGATCCAAGCAGAGCTGCAACGGCAGAGTACACTTATGAGTTTACAGATTGGGATAAAGTATTTAATGTTGTAACCGAACCTTTAACAGTAACGGCATTATATAAAGCAACTAAAAATATGGTAATTAATGCTGAAAAGGTTAATGTAGTGTATGATGGCGAGACTCATGAAATTCAAGAAGAGAACCTAAGTGGCGCACCTGAAGAAGCAACTATTACTTTTGGAGATAATGCTTTTGAAAATGTAGGGGAATATACGGTTAGCTTTAAGGTAGAAAAAGAAGGATATACTACCACGACAGGTACTGCTATCTTAACCATTACCAAAAGACCGATCACCATTAAAGCTGGAGATGCTACTAGAAGAAGAAATGGTGAAGCTTTAACAACAACGGAATACAAAATCACGGAAGGAAGTTTAGTTGAGGGTCATAAAGAGAATGTAAAAATTGGCGGTTCGCAGACAGATGTAGGAAGCAGTGCAAGTACAGTTGATTCCGTAGTAATTATGAAAGCATTCATGGAAGATGAACTTGATGTTACAAATAATTATGAGATTAAGAAAGAAAACGGGACTTTAACCGTTACGAAAAAGCCTAATTCCCATAAACCAAAAGAGCCAGAAGTAACAATCGAAGATGAAGAAGTTCCATTAGCTGGAATGCTTGAACTGAACAAAGTGGATCACTTCAACTATGTTGCAGGATATCCGGCAGGTGATGTTCGACCAAACAATAACATTACCAGAGAAGAAGTTGCAATGATCTTCTATCGATTGTTAACGGACACTTCCAGAGATATGTTCTTTGCATCAGAAGAAAACTTCACAGATGTAGCTTCCAATCGCTGGTCAGTAAATGCAATTGCAACACTGGCAAACGGAGATATCATAAAAGGTTATAATAACGGAACCTTTGGAGCAGGAAAATCCATTACTAGAGCAGAGTTTGCAACCATTGCATCGAAATTTGATGCATTAGAAGAAGTTGATAAAGAATTGTTCACAGATGTTGAAAAACACTGGGCAAAATCTTATATTAATTCAGCTGCAACAAAAGGTTGGATTAAGGGCTACGAAGATGGTTCCTTTAAACCGGATCAGTATATTACAAGAGCAGAAGCGATGACATTGATTAATAAAGTTCTTGAAAGAAGAATCAATGAAGCAGGGTTAATCGATGGATACAAGGTATTCCCGGATAACAAAAAGGGTGCATGGTATTACTATGAAGTAATCGAAGCGACCAATAATCACAACTATGCAGATAGAGCTAGTATGTCAGATATGGAAACTTGGACGAAAGTATTACCGGATAAAACTTGGAAATAAAATAAAAAAATTCAGCGGTAAGTTCGAAATGAACTTACCGCTGTTATTTTGCATAAGATAAAAATCTGAGTAAGTTAAGGGAATTACGAATGCTATAAATTGATTTTTAGTAAATTTAGGTATATAATAAATATAAGTATAAGCTGGTTTAATGATTTGAAATTGGTGAGGATTATGAAAAATTTAAGACAAAAAATAATAGCATATACTATAATTGGAACACTGTTCATAGTACCGTTGTTGACTGCTTGCAGTCAGCAAGAGACTTCTTCTCATGCGGTTTTATCTGCTGATCAGATGAGTTTAACAGCAGAAGAGATTACAATTCAAGATGAAGAAGTACCACTTGCAAATCAACCAGAGCAATTGCAGATACTTCTTCCTACAGCCTCTGGTGAAAAGACATTTGACGGCAAGAATGTAACTGTGGATGCTTCGAATGTAAGCCAAGGCTATGTAATGGTTAAGTATACCGGAACTAATTCTAAGATAAAAGTACAGGTTTTAAAATCATCTGGTACAACTTATACGTACAATTTAAATGCAAGATCAACATATGAGGTATTTCCTCTTTCAGAGGGAAATGGGAGCTATACTGTAAAACTATTTGAGAATATATCTGCAAGTAAGTACTCTCAGGTATTTAGCCAAAGTTTCCAGGTGAAATTAGAAAATCAATTTCTACCATTTTTATATCCAAATCAATATGTTAATTTTACAGCAGAAAGTGCAACCATTGCAAAAGGTCTGGAATTAACAAATGGGATCACGGATGATTTAAAAAAGGTAGAAACGATTTATAATTATGTTGTAGATACTTTTACTTATGATAAAGCAAAGGCGAATACGGTACAATCTGGCTATTTACCAAATTTGGACCGGGTATTGACTTCTAAAAAAGGGATTTGTTTTGATTATGCTTCAGTTATGGCAGCAATGCTTCGATCTCAAAATATTCCTGCAAAATTAGTGGTCGGGTATACGGGGGATGTATACCATGCATGGATTAACGTGTATACCAAAGAAACAGGTTGGGTTGATGGAATGATTTTCTTTGACGGCAGTAAATGGCAGATGATGGATCCAACATTTGCTTCTTCTGGAAAGAAAAGTGAATCCATTATGAAGTATATTGGAAATGGAAGCAATTATAAGGCGAAGTACACATACTAAGCCATGAAAATAAATGACAGGGCAGGTAATAATATCTGCCCTTTTTTAAAGTTATATTTTAAAGATAAATAGATGTTTTTTATTTGCCAAAATGGAGGAGTTAAATGAAAGCAAGAGATTTATCAGAATTTTGTATGCAGATGTCTTTTTTATTAGAAGCAGGTATATCTTTAGATGGTGGATTAAACATTTTAGCAGAAGATGCAAGTACAGAGCAGGAAAAGCTAATGTTGGTTAATATGGCAAAACGCATTGAAGAGGGTGTTCCTTTTGCTGTTACCCTTCAAGAAACAGAAGAATTTCCGATTTATATCGTAAAGATGGCTGAGGTAGGAGAGACAACAGGAACCCTTGAGGGCATCATGCGTTCTTTGGCTGACTACTATGCAAAGGAAAATATGTTGGCAAAATTAATTAAAAATGCACTTACATATCCAATGATTATGATTGTGATGCTTCTTTTAGTTCTCTTTGTTCTACTGACAAAGGTTATGCCGATTTTTGAAAGTGTTTATCAACAGTTAGGGGCTCAGCTTTCTCCCATTACAAAAAGCACAATGCAAATTGGAAGTATGCTTAGCGGTGTTCTCCTTTTAATAAGCCTTATATTTGCTATTCTTATTGCAACAGCAATTTTTTTCGAGAAAAAAGGACATAACCTAAAGTGGACAGAGCAAATATTAAATTGCATAAAGGGAAGAAGCAAGATTGCATATCTCTTATCGAAGCGACGCTTATCTGCTATTTTAGCGATTTCCATTCAGAGTGGATTAAGCGTGGAAAAAGGAATTGAGATGGCACAGGACATCGTTCGAGAGAAAAAGATACAAGAAATGATGGAAGAATGCAAAAATGAAATACAAAAAGGTGAATTACTGTATGACGCATTGAAAACAGCCAGACTTTTTGATGGTATCGATTTACAAATGATTAAGGTTGGAAGTCAATCGGGCAAATTGGATCAAGCACTTTTTAAGATGTCACAAAAATACGAGGACGAGGTTGATACTGCAGTAGAAAATATGATTGCACGTTTTGAACCGACTATGGTTGCAGTATTGGGTTTTACCGTTGGAATGATTTTACTTGCTGTTATGATGCCATTAGTTGGAATCATGGCAACGATAGGTTAGGTGGAGATATGAAACAATATATTGTACCTATAATAGGATTTATTTGTGTAATTATAATTTTTGTATTTGCATTTAATGAGATTTCAAATAAATCAGTAGAAGAAGGAGCACTTACTTTAGAGCGTGCCGTCCATCGTGCAGCAGTACAGTGCTATGCAATTGAAGGAAGGTATCCTTCCTCTGTG
Source organism: Anaerovorax sp. (assembly GCA_034927775.1). Classification (GTDB taxonomy): domain Bacteria; phylum Bacillota; class Clostridia; order Peptostreptococcales; family Anaerovoracaceae; genus IOR16. The sequence continues at coordinate 19,429 of JAYFPL010000063.1, forward strand.
GAGTATTTAGTAGAAAATTATGGGATTCAAATAGATGAGGGGAAATATGTAGTTTTTTATGAGGGCTTTGCTTCTAATTTGATGCCCGATATCACAGTTAGTTTGCGCTAGGGGTGAATTAAAATGGTACAAAAAAATGTAAGAGGAAAAGGGCAATCCGCACAGTTTTTATTTATTATGCTGTTGTTTTTTACCCTTGCAATTAGTGCATTGTTTACAATTTTATTTGGTGCAAAGGTCTATGAAAATATTGGACATCGTATGGATGCTAATTTTGAAAAGATAACACCTTTGGCATATGTATCGAATCAAATCAAACAGTCAGATCGATTTGATTCTGTTTTCATTACAACACGAGAAGGTATTTCTGTATTAAAGCTATCACAAACTTATAATGGTCAAGAGTATGAAACCTTGATTTATTATCAAGATGGTTCTTTAAAAGAACTATTTACATCTGTGGATAGTGGATTGGCCTTAGATGCAGGAATTGAAATTATGAAGACGGATGGTATTTTTTTTGAAATGATTTCGGAAAATTTATTGTGTGTAAAAACTGGCGGAACAAAGGGAGAATCCATTTTGATTTCACTTCGAAGCGGGGGTCAGAAAAAATGATAAAACATCGTGACTCAAAATCTCAAATATTTCTTATGGAGTTTATTATAGTAATTTTATTTTTCTCAATTTGCGTAACGATTTGTTTAAAAGCCTTTGTTGAAGCGAATTACATGAGTGAAGAGAGCAAAAGGATCAATCAAGCAATTTTAATTGCTGAAAGTGCTGCAGAATGCATTAAGGCTTCCGATTATAAGGAAATGGATGATAAATTAAGTTCATTGGTATATTCGCAAGTGAAAGAAAAAGAATATAATATTGAAGTAAAAAAACAATTAAAAAATCAAATGGTTGAGGCAACAATTATTGTCTGTGACGAAAAAAAGAAAGAGATTTATAAATTAAAGGTAAAAAAATATACTCCTAGCGAGGTACGATAAATGAATAAGCAAAAAAAGGATGAAAGAACAAGAGGGACAATACAGATTGGGATCAGTTCACTCTTGCTGGTTTTTACAGTACTTTGCTTGGTAGTATTCAGTGTCTTGGCGTTGTCAAGTGCAAAGGCTGATTGGAAGCTGGCACAAAAAAATAAAATTAGTGTAAATCAATATTATGAAGCAGATAGCTTAGCAGAAGAAATGGCAAAGAAAATTAATGATCATATAATAGATTTGATTGTTTCCAACTCTACGATTATAAAGAATCAAGAACTTTTAGGAAACTCCTTAGAAGAAAACTTAGATGTATCATATAATAAGGAAGATAATACAGTTTCATATCAAATTGATATCAATGATGAGCAATTACTTTTAGTTTGTTTAAAAATAAAGTCTTATAATGAAATTCAAAAAAGGATTAAAAACTATGAAGTTATATCTTGGGTAGTGCAAAATAAAATGGATTATGAAATCGATGAGAGCATACCTGTTTGGAATGGTGAAGAATAATAGAATAATCTTTTGTATTATTTTATCGTATTTTGAAATTATAACTGTTGACAGAAAAATAGAAAAGCAGGATAATAATTTGGTAAACAGAAAAGGGAGGAATATTTTATGGAGAAGAGATTATACAAGTCATCAAAAGATCGGGCAATCATGGGTGTATGTGGCGGAATTGCCGAATATTTTGAGATGGATTCGGTTATAGTCCGTTTACTGGCTGTTATTTTTACTCTTATGGGAGGTGCCGGTATTTTAGCCTATATAATTGCAGCAATTGTAATTCCGGAAAGACCAAGTGAAATTCTGAATGAAGCTTATAATCAGACATATGAAAATGGTGAGTATAAAGAAAAACCAGCTTCAACTGAAAAAGGAAAGCAAAGTTCGAAGCTTGCAATTGGAATCGTTTTTGTATTTTTAGGAGTGTATTTACTCCTAAAGGTATTCATACCATTCTTTGATGGAAGAATACTTTTAGCAGCAGCTTTAATACTGATAGGGATTGGAGTAATTGCAGTAAAATAAGTAAAATAATTTTTTGAGAAAAGGTATTAAAGAAAAAACAAACGAAACATTAAATTAAAATGAACTATGTAAATTGCTTTGTGTGATTGGGTTAGATAAGAGATCTAACCCTTTTTCATTTATTAATGCCTAGTTTTATTTATTTATTAAAATAAAGTCGTATCACTTTGAAGAAGCCGGTTTTTCCTTTGCAAACATCATAATAAATACAATAAGAAGTAACATGCATGCACATAAAACTGCTTTTTCAACTAGACAGGATGTAATATATGCTCCTAGTGTTGCACCTAAAAGAAACGAAAGGATAACAAAGAAGTAGTGAAAACTTTTTTCAATTGAAGTGTTTTTTTTGTACATCAAGCCACAATAAAGTTTTTCCGTTGCACTTCTTAGATTTCCGGTACACATTGTAGTTGCAATGGAATTACCTTTTATTGTTCGAAAGCTTTCTACTTGCATAGAGCAGACAAAAGAAATGATAACATTTGCGATCATATTTTCTGAACCGATTGGAATGAATGCTACGATAAAAAGTGAAAGAATTTCGATCGCTATGATAATTTGCCTCCAATGGATCAAGCTTTCTTGTTTTTTATATTTACTTTTTATCATTTCAACAATGACAACACCAAGAATAAAAGCTAAGATTGGGAGTAGATAGTAAATCATATTCATCCAGTTTTTTTCCATTATATTGATGCCTAGAAGAACAATATTTCCAGTTTGCGCATTTGCGAAAACATGATCTCTAGCAACATAGGTATAAGCATCAAGAAATCCTCCGACGAATGCTAGGAATAATCCTAGAATTAAAGATTCCGATGGTTGATTTGAAATAGGATAAGAATGCTTCATATTACAGAAAACCCCTTATGAAAATAATATTAAACAGAAAGTGAAAGGAGCTGTTCTACAATAAGAACAGCTCTTTTTTCATCATTTAAACGATATGCTATTTTTTGAATTAATGAGTTTCGTTGTATTTCTTAATTCCCATAGCAAGAAGATCCATTGCTCTTTCAAGATCTTTTTGGTTTAATACATAAGCAAGTCGAACTTCGTTTTTACCACTGTCTGGAGTTGCATAGAAACCACCGCCAGGAGCGAACATTACTGTTTCACCGTTATCGTCAAATTCGGTTAACAGCCAAACTAAGAAGTCTTCAGCATCTTCAACCGGAAGTTTAGCCATAACATAGAACGCGCCCTGAGGTTCTTTGCATACAACACCATCGATCTGAGAAAGCTTTGCATAAATGGTGTCTCTTCTTTTTTTGTATTCTTCTCTTACTTCATCAAAATAGTTTGCTGGTACACTATAAAGTGCTGCAGAAGCAACCTGATCTAAAGTCGGTACGGAAAGTCTTGCTTGACAGAACTTCATGATATGCTGCTGTAATTCCTTATTTTTTGTAATAACAGTACCGATTCTTGCACCACAAGCACTAAATCTCTTGGAAACAGAGTCAATGATGATTACATTCTCCTGAATATCTTCAAAATGTCCCATAGAAGCAAGTTTTTCACCACCGTATACGAATTCTCTGTACACTTCATCACCAATCACAAATAAATCATGTTCTTTTGCGATATCGGCAATCAAACGCATTTCTTCCTGTGTTAGAACAACGCCGGTTGGGTTTCCTGGGTTAGTAAACATAATGGCTCTTGTATTTTCATTGATGCAAGCTTCAATCTTTTCTCTTACGGCATAGCGGTAACCTTCTTCAACCGAAGTAGTTAAAGGACGAATAGTAGCACCAGTTGTTTTTACAAAGGTATTGTAGTTTGGATAGAAAGGCTCTGGAATGATGATTTCATCCCCATTGTCAAGGATACAGTTTAAAACAATCTGTAGCGCTTCACTACCGCCTGTTGTAACAACAATGTCACTTTCAGCATAGTCGATACCAATTCCCTTATAATATTTCTGAATGGCCTGAACCATTTCAGGAATACCTGGGGATGGAGCGTATGCAAGAACAGGAGCATTGAAGTTTTTAACAGCTTCAAAGAATGCTTCTGGCGTCTTAATGTCAGGCTGTCCGATGTTTAACTGATAGATTTTTTTACCCTTTTTCTTTGCTTCTACTGTATATGGGTAGAATTTACGAATAGGGGAAAGATTACATTGTTTAATCTTGCTTGAAAATTTCATGCGAAATACCTCAACTTTCCTATTTACATTTTGTATTTGACGTTTTTTACGCAAATATCCACTGTGATTAGTATAACAAGAAATAACATTTCTTGAAACCCCGTAATGCAAAAAAGTATAAATTTTTTTGTTCTTTTACCCCTTGAAAAAGAAAACAAGCTATGATAAACTACTTTTGTAGTTATGTAGATTAGTAGGATAGAAAAAAGTAAGAATTTTGTACAGCGGTACTTCTATTTTGCTATAGGTACGGCTCTTTTTTTTATCAATAGTTGTAGCACAGGAGGTAAGTAGGAAAATGATATGGAGTAACATGGAAACCCTAGATAGGGAAGCTTTTCGAAAGATTCAATTGGAACGGTTGCAGAAAACCGTTGCACGTGTATATAATAATTTACCTTTTTATAAAAAAGCATTTAAAGAAGCCGGTGTTGAACCCGGTGATATTAAAACGTTAGAAGATGTATCCAAGCTGCCGATGACGGTAAAGCAGGATTTTAGGGATAACTATCCGTTTGGACTTTTTTCTTCTCCGCAAGAAGAAATTGTTCGTTTTCACGCATCATCCGGAACTACGGGAAAACCGACAGTAGTCGGATATACGAGAAACGACATGGATACTTGGTCTGAATGCGTTGCTCGTATGGTAAGCATGGCGGGCGTTACAAACAAAGACACGGCTCAAATTTCTTTTGGCTATGGACTTTTTACCGGTGCGCTTGGATTGCAGCAGGGACTTGAACGTATTGGTGCTTCGGTCATTCCAATGTCAAGTGGAAATACGAAAAAGCAAATTATGATTATGAATGATTTTCGTACCACAACATTAATCAGTACACCATCTTATGCACTTCATATGGCTGAGATTGCACGAGAAATGGGTGTTGATCCAAAAACAGACTTAAATTTAAAATTTGGTTTATTTGGTGGTGAAGGTTCAACCGAAGCAATGCGAAAAGAACTGATTGATAGTTGGGGGCTGTTCGCTACAGAAAACTACGGCATGAGTGAGCTGATTGGACCCGGTGTTTCTGGAGAATGTGAAGCACTCTGCGGAATGCATATCAATGAGGATCATTTCTTGCCGGAAATTATTGATCCAAAGACTGGCAAAGTACTTGGTGAAGGTGAAGTGGGAGAGCTTGTTATAACGACAATTACAAAGGAAGCACTTCCGATTATTCGTTATAGAACAAAAGACATTACTTCCTTACATTATGAAAAATGTGAATGCGGCAGAACGACAGTTCGTATGTCAAAGATTCAGGGAAGAAGTGACGATATGTTGATTTTGGGAGGCGTAAATGTATTCCCGTCACAAATTGAGGAAGTTCTTCTTAATACAGATGGAATTGGACCGCATTACCAAATTAAAGTATTTAAAAAGGGATACTTAGATAAAATTGAAGTAGATGTTGAGCTGATTGATGCAAATCTGTTAGATTCCTTTTCACTTTTAGAAGCATTGAGAAATACGATTAAAGGAAGACTTCGAACGGTTTTAGGTATAGATGCAAAAGTTACTTTACTTGAACCTAGAAGTTTGGCAAGATTTGAAGGAAAAGCACAAAGAGTAATTGATATGAGGGGGGCTAAATAATGTTGGTAAAACAAATTTCTATTTTTATCCCAAACGTAAAAGGGTCTTTGGCGAAATTAACTTCTATTCTAGTTAAAAATAATATTGATATTCGTGCCATTTCTGTTTTTGATACAACTGAGTTTGGAATACTCCGTTTGGTTGTTGACAATCCGGAAGAAACCGTATCCATATTAACAAAGGAAGGAATTGTTGCAAAAATAAGTGATGTCTTAGCCGTAGAGCCTGAGGATAAACCAGGTAGTTTAGATGAAATTTTTAAGATTTTAAGTGACAATGATATTAACATTGATTATATTTACTCATATGTAATGCGGATGAGGGAGCTACCTTATATTGTCTTAAAGACAGATCATATGGAAAAGGCTGCTAAGATTTTAATGGAACGCGGCATCAAGGTAATTCAATAGAGAAAAGGGAGCTACGCAATCAGTGGCTCCTTTTTTTTAATTAATTCATACAGAGGGGAGAAAAGAGATGAAGGAATTGCTGGTTGTGATCGATATGCAGAAAGATTTTGTAGATGGTATGTTAGGAACAAAAGAGGCTGTAGAGATTGTACCAAAAGTAGTAGAGAAAATAAAAGAATTTGAAAAGAATAAACAAGACATTATTTTTACTAAGGATACACATACTGCAGGGTACCTGAAAACGCAAGAAGGGAAAAGATTACCGGTAGAACATTGCATAAAGGGAAGCAGCGGCTGGGCTTTTGAAGATACATTACAGCCTCTTGCAGAAAATTGCCTTGTCATTGAAAAGCCTGGCTTTGGAAGTGTAAAGCTCGCTGAGTTGATTGGAGAAAGAAATTATGAGAAAGTCACTTTAATAGGACTTTGTACCGATATTTGCGTTATTTCAAATGCACTGCTTTTAAAAGGGCATCATCCTGAACTTTCGATCTTTGTTGATGCAAGCTGTTGTGCCGGGGTTACTCCTGCTTCTCATAAAAATGCATTAGAGGCTATGAAGATTTGCCAGATTACTATTGTAGAATAATAAGTTCTATAAATATAGTCTAGTATAAAGAGAAAGACTGGTACTCTATCATTGAATATGATAAAATTAAAAAATGGCCTTCTGAACCAAAAGCTTAAAAAGTATTTATAAAAAAATTTATAATGGATTACAGAAGAGTTTTTTAATAAAGGAAAGGGAAGGGAAATGGAAATCAACCAAAGTGATCTAAAGTATCTTGAGTTATTGTCCGAACAGTATAAAACGATTGGAGAGGCAAGTACGGAGATCATCAATCTGATGGCAATTTTAAATTTGCCAAAAGGTACCGAGCATTTTATCAGTGATTTGCACGGAGAATATGAATCATTTCTTCATATTTTAAAGAATGCTTCCGGTGTCATCAAGTTAAAGATCGATGAAACATTTGGAGATCGAATGACGGTTGAGCAAAGAAAATCATTGGCCACTTTAATTTATTATCCGGAACAAAAGCTAGAAATTATGAAGCAGGAAGTTGAGGATTTAGAAGCATTTTATCGAGAAACTCTTGCTATTTTAATTGAACTTTGCGGAATTATTACCTTTAAATACACAAGATCTTATGTGAGAAAGCAGGTTCCAAAGGAATATGCTTATATCATTGAAGAATTGCTTTATGGCTTAAGCCGAAGTGAAAGTGAAAACAAGTTACAATATAGAGAAAGTATCATTAATACTATCATTGAGATTCATGCTGCGGATGACTTTATTATAAAAATGGCAGAATTAATTTCTCGAATTGTTGTAAATCGCTTGCATATCATTGGAGATATTTTTGATAGAGGCCCGGGGGGCGACATCATTTTAGAAGCTTTGATGAAACATCACAGCGTTGACATTCAATGGGGAAATCATGATATTTTATGGATGGGCGGTGCAGCCGGAAATAAATCATGCATTGCAAATATCATCAGAATTTGTACGCGTTATGATAATTTACATACTTTGGAGGTTGGCTACGGAATCAGCATTCGTCCGTTGGTAACATTTGCATTAAGTACTTATGCAGATGACCCTTGTCCAAACTTTAAACCAAAGGTAAGTACTACAGATGCCTTATATGCATCTGATGTAAATTCACTTGCGAAAATAAACAAAGCCATTGCAATCATTCAGTTTAAACTAGAGGGACAGCTCATCGAAAAGCATCCTTTGTACGAAATGGATGAATTGCGTTTACTTCATAAAGTCAATTATCAAAATGCTACAGTAGAGATTGATGGAAAGGAATATGAGTTAAATAATAAGTTCTTTCCTACAATTGATCCGGATGACCCATATAAGTTGACGGAAACGGAAGAAGCTGTTATGAATCGTTTGCAGCAGGCATTTTTAGAAAGCGAAACTTTGCAGAGGCATATACAATTTTTATTTGCTAAAGGAAGTATTTATAGCTGCTATAATGATAATTTATTGTTCCATGGCTGCATTCCAATGGAACCGGATGGATCGTTCTCTGAGATTAAGACAAGTACCGGAACTGTTAAAGGAAAGGCTTGGCTGGATTATGCTGAGCGAATTGTAAGGGAAGGTTACTTTGGAGACGAAGGAACGGCGGAAAAGGAACGTGGCGTAGATTATTTTTGGTATTTATGGTGTGGTTATAAGTCCCCGCTATTTGGGAAGAAGAAAATCACAACCTTTGAACGATGCTTTATTGAAGATGAATCTACTTGGTATGAAGCAAAAAATCCTTATTATAAATTGATTGATGATGAGGAAGTCGTTGATAAAATGGTTGCGGAATTTGGATTGCCAAAAGGAGAAGCACGGATTATCAATGGACACATGCCGGTAAGTAAAGGAACCAGTCCGCTTCATGCAAATGGAAGAGTTTTTGTAATTGACGGTGGATTTGCAAAACCATATCAAAAGAAGACGGGAATTGCAGGCTATTCTTTGATTTATAATTCCTACGGATTTATTTTAACTTCGCATGAACCATTTGAATCGGCAAAAGTTGCGGTGGAGCAGGAGAAGGACATTCATGCAACCATGGTAGCGAAAGAGGACATTACGAAACGTATTTTAAATAAGGATACCGATCTAGGTAAGCAAATGCAGGGAAAAATTATAGATTTAAAGAAATTGCTGCATGCATATCGTTGTGGTTTGGTAAAACAAAAAGCTTAATAAAAAAACCGAGAAGAGATTTTATGTTTCTCTTTTCGGTTTTTTATTATGCAGAAATAATTGTCATTAACAATATTGTATCTATTAATTATAAAATTGTCACACCATCGATTAATTCTTTTTCCATTTCAATACGATGGAATGGTGTATTGATACCCGGATGACCGCCAGTGTGTAAGAAAATAATGGTTTCTCCTTTTTTTATTTTTCCTTCTTTGACCATATCTAAGATTGCAGCAAAGGTTTTACCGGTATAGCAAGGGTCCAGTATAATTGCTTCTTTGCGTGCCATTTTATAGATTGCTTCACGTACCACTCGATTTGGCTTGTTATAACCTTCTCTGATATAGTCAACCTCAACATCAAAATCAGATCCTGTTGGAGTCAGCGGAAGATTATAAAAATCCTTTACTTTTTCAAAATAACGCATTATATGAGTCTCTTTGTCTGTTTCAAAAGGCAGAATAGCTACGCCGGTTAACGATAAAGGAGATTTCTCATTTTTTAGTCCGCAGAAGAGCCCCATATAAGTTCCCATACTTCCTACTGTGCTAATAATACGGGCATTTTTAAGATTTTTTTCTTCTGCTTGTTTGGTAAGCTCCATTGCACACTCATAGTAACCTAAGATTCCTAGTTCATTGGAACCACCGATTGGAATCGGGTATACAATTTCACCATTAGATTCATAACGTTTTGTTACTTCTGCTACTAATTCCTCATATTGTGTTGCGACATTTCTGCCATCACTCTTTTTTAATACCACTTCGGCACCCATAAGACGATCCAAAAGAATGTTTGCAGAAACTTCTCCCGGATACTCATCAATGCATAAAATGACACATTTCATACCATATTTTGCGGCAACGGCAGCGGTGAGACGACCGTGATTGGTTTGTGCTCCTCCCATAGTTAAAAGAGTGGTTGCTCCTTTTGCCTTTGCGTCATAAAGGAAGTATTCCAGTTTTCTCAGTTTGTTGCCTCCCATACCGATTCCGGTCAAATCGTCACGTTTTATGTAAAGCTCAATTTCCAATTCCTTTGAAAGAGTCGGTAAATATTCTAAAGGTGTCGGTAAGTGTAGGAAATTAATTTTTTCATGATTTAACAGCATAGGTATATTCTCCTTTTTCTTTTTATGATACGATAATTAAGAATGAAAATAAGCATATTTTGGTATATTAAATAAATATGAGAAATGATATGCTTGATTGCATTATATACCGAATTTACAAGAAAGAGAAGGATAACTTTGGTTTTAGAAAATAGAAAAAGGGTATATATATATCACTGGCAAAACGATATAAGACATAATTTTTATTCACATAAAGAGTTATTTTAAATAAGAAAATGAAAGAATAGAAAGGAAAAGGGAAGATGAAGACAGTAGAGTTGACAAAGGATTTACATTGGATTGGGGCTTTAGACCCTGATTTGAAGGTGTTTGACATTATTATGTATACAGAGTTTGGTACGAGTTATAATTCCTATTTGATTCATGGCTCTGAAAAAACGGCTATTTTTGAAACGGCAAAAGAAAAGTTTTTTGATGAATATTTGGAAAAATTAAAGAAACTCGTATCAATCGATGACATTTCTTATATTATTGTAAACCATACAGAACCGGATCATTCTGGTTCGATTGCAAGACTTTTAGAAATAAATCCGAAAATTAAGATTGTAGGCTCTGCTGCAGCGATTAATTTTGTAAAGGAAATTTGCAATCAAGATTTGAATGCTATTGTTGTAAAGGATGGCGATACATTATCCTTAGGAAATAAAACACTTCGCTTTATCAGTGCACCGAATCTTCACTGGCCGGACAGTATTTATACCTATATTGAGGAAGAAAAAACTCTGATGACTTGTGATTCTTTTGGAGCCCATTATACCTTGGATGAGGTAACAAATGATAAAATTACGAATACGGAAGACTATATGAAAGCACTTCGCTATTACTTCGATAATATTATGGGGCCGTTTAAAAAAGATTTGCTTTCAGCCATTGAAAAGATCGATAAATTAGACTATGTAAGAATTTGTCCCGGACATGGACCTGTTTTGGTGAACAATCCAAAAGAGGTAGTTGAACACTATCGTGAATGGGCAACGGAAGTAAATCCAAATGAAAAGAAAACGGTAGTTATTCCATATGTTTCCGCATATGGATACACAGAGATAATGGCAGAAGAAATTCGAAAAGGTATACATGCAGCAGGTGACATCGATGTTCGTTTGTATGACTTGGTAACAGCAGAACAAAAAACTGTTTTGGATGAGATGTATTGGGCGGATGGTTTATTATTTGGAACGCCTACAATTATTGGGGATGCATTAAAACCAATCTGGGATTTGCTTACTTCTATATTTGCAAAAACACATGGAAAGAAGCTTGCTTCTGCATTTGGTTCCTATGGTTGGAGTGGGGAAGGGGTTCCTCACGTATTGGAACGATTAAAGCAGCTTAATATGAAAGTGTATGGAGAAGGACTTCGCATAAGATTCAAGCCAAGTTCTGCACAGCTTCAGGAATGCTTTGAATTTGGATTTGGATTTGGTGCGTCTGTTTTAGCAGGAAAAGTTGTAGAGAAAAAACCGGTAAATGCTGCGACGCGGAAATGGAAATGCTTAATTTGTGGTGAAATCGTAGAGGGAGAAGAGCCTCCTCAAGCTTGTCCAGTATGCGGTGTAGGACCGGAACAGTTTGTAGAGGTAGAGCAGGACGTGGTAACATACCAGTCTTCCAGTGACGAAAGGTTTATCGTTATTGGCAATGGTGCAGCAGGAATTGCTGCTTGCGAAGAAATTCGCAAGAGAAACAATGCTTGCTCAATTGAACTTATCTCATCTGAAAAGGAAGACGCCTATAATCGACCAATGCTGACAAAGGGAATACTAACGGAAATTGATGATTTGAATTTCCATATCAAAGAACCTAAGTGGTACAAAGAAAATAATATCAAAGTTACATTGGGAACAACGGTCAAGGAACTCAATAGAGAAGAAAAGAAACTGGTATTAGATAATGGCGAGACAAGAAACTATGATAAGTTGATTTTGGCAATGGGCGCAGAATGTTTTGTTCCACCGATTAAGGGTGTAGATAAAAATGGCGTTTTCACAATTCGTAATATTGAAGATGTTCGTCAAATTCAAAAATATCAACAGGGAGTAGAATCTGCCATCGTTATTGGCGGCGGCGTTTTAGGTCTTGAGACTGCATGGGAATTGCATCAGGCAGGAATGAAGGTGGCTGTAATTGAACTTTCACCGGGACTTATGAGTCGTCAGCTGGATGACAGAGGTTGCGAACTATTAAGAGATTCCGTTGAAAAAGTTGGAATTTCTGTGTTTACTAATGTAGGAATTGATGAAATTATTGGAGAGGAAGATGCTTCCGGGATACGCTTAAACGATGGTGTTGAAATCAAAGGCGGTTTGGTTGTTTTATCAACAGGAATTAAACCAAATGTAGAATTAGCAAAGAATGCAGGGATACAAAGCGGACGTTCCATTATAGTAGATGAAAAGATGCAAACGAGTGTTGCTGATATTTATGCTTGTGGTGATTGCGCAGAGTACAATGGAATCAATTATGCTATTTGGAGTCAGGCACTTGAAATGGGTAAGACTGCAGGTGCTAATGCGGCGGGGGATGGAGCTGTCTATGAGACAGTAATACCTTCCAATGCATTTAACGGTATGAAAACTTCTTTATTTGCAATTGGTGACAATGGAAAAGATCCGGAAAAGAAATATAAAAGTGTAGAACTTTTGGATGACGGAAAAGGAACGTATGAAAAATTGTATTTTTGGAATGACCGTTTTTGCGGTGGAATATTGATTGGTGACGTGAGTCGATCTTCAAGACTTCTTACTGCATTTCAAAAGAAGGAATCCATGCGAAGCATGCTTTCTTTGTTAGGATAAAAGAAGGTGAAACGGAGTGCTTTTCAGCACTCCGATTTTTATACATACATTGATTAAAGGAAAGCGGTATCTTTTTAGGAGGTATTTCTATGACTAAAATACTCATTGCAGATGATAATAAACAGATCACATCAATTTTAGAGGAATATGTAAAAAAAGAGGGGTTTACATCGGTTGTTGCATTCGATGGCGAAGATGCTGTGATAAAGTTTGAGACGGAACAGCCGGATTTATTGCTGCTTGATGTAATGATGCCAAGAAAAGACGGATTTGAGGTCTGCAGGGAGATACTAAAAGTATCAATTGTTCCGATCATTATGATAACAGCAAGGGGCGAAGACTTTGAAAAAATAATGGGATTGGAGATTGGAGCAGATGACTACATTGTGAAACCTTTTTCACCGGGAGAGGTAATTGCTAGAATCAAAGCAATTTTACGTCGGATTACTCGAGAAGAAAAAAATGTTCAGGTCTTTTCCTATGATAATTTAAAGATAAATCTAGAAGACTATACCGTTATAATTGATGAACAGCAAATTTCACTGACGAAAAAAGAAATTGAGATTTTGTGGACATTAGCAACAAGTAAAAATAAAGTATTTTCGAGAGACAATTTGTTAAATTCCCTTTGGGGTTATGACTACTTTGGAGACAACCGGACGGTGGACAGTCACATAAAGAGACTTCGTGCAAAGCTTGATCAATATAGTCATCCAAATTGGGAGATTAAAACAATATGGGGCGTTGGATATAAATTCGAGGTACTGGAACATGTTTAAAAATAAGATTGCATTGAAGTTAACCTTAAATTTTGCAGTAGCTTTATTAATATTATCAATTATAATAGGAAGCCTTTTCATGGTTTTATTTCGAAACCATACCATTCGATTGCATCGGGAAAAATTGTCAGATCAAGCAAATACCATAGCAGACATTTTCACAGATTATACGAGAATGGATCCTGGTTTCGGGGGAAAAGGCGGCTTTGGCCCTAATGGAGGCTATGGAGCGTATCTTCGTTTTATGAGAGAAATTGCAGGTACAGATGTTTGGGTTGTCGACGAACAATTAAATTTGATTACTCTTAATAATCGGAATGCAATGGGAATGGGGCGTTTTCATTATGCGGAATTACCTAGTGAAGCAGAAGGCTTGATTGATGATGTATTTCGTGATCAAACAGTATTTAGTGAAGATTTCAGTTCTGTTTTAACGGAACCTACATTGACAGTCGGAGCACCGATTAAAAATACAGATGGTGTAGTAATCGGCGCAGTGCTGTTGCATACACCGATAAAAGGAATTGAAGAAGCTACTCAAAAAGGGTTGCAATTATTAGGAATCAGTATTCTAACGGCACTTTTGATTGCCTTTTTGTTGTCGTCTCTTTTTTCGTACCACTTTACACAGCCTTTGACGAAGATGAAAAAAAATGCACTCCTTCTTGCTGAGGGCAAATACATGGTTAAAAATCACATCAGTCAAAAGGATGAAATTGGTGAGCTTGCAAACACCTTGGATCTTTTAGCGGATCGATTGGATGAAGCAAGCAGGCAGAGCGAGAAATTGGAGCAGCTTCGGCGTGATTTTGTAGCAAACATATCGCACGAATTACGAACACCGATTACTGTAATCAGGGGTTCGCTGGAAGCTTTAGTAGAGCAAGTGGTAACAGATGAAAAACAGGTAGAAGAATATCATAGTCAAATGCTCAAAGAAGCAAAATATTTACAACGTTTAATTGGTGATTTGCTTGACCTATCTAGATTACAAAATACTGATTTTAGTATGGAAAAAACAGAAATGCTATTATGTGATGTAGTCGAAGATGCATCAAGAAGTATTTCTAAGCTTGCAGAAAAAAAGAATGTCGCTATTCATCTGAATCTGGACGAAAGTGAAAAATTAGATTGTTCTATTTATGGAGATTATGGTCGGCTTCGACAAATGTTCATGATTATTCTTGACAATGCAGTAAAATTTTCAAAAGAGGGTGACAGTGTAGAGATTCATTTAAAAGGAAGAGAGTTGTCGATTTGCGATCATGGTCAAGGAATAGCAAAGGATGAGCTTCCCTATATTTTCGAACGTTTTTATAAAACAACTTCCGAACAAAATAAGACCGGAACAGGTCTTGGGCTTGCCATTGCAAAGCAGATTGCAGAGAGGCATGGTATCGAAATTCAGGTTGAGAGTACGCTTGGAAAAGGTACGAAATTTAATTTATATTTAAAAAATAACGGTGCATGAATAAATTTTTAAATTAATTTATTAGAAATATAGACTTTTTTTATAAAATTGGAGCCTTTGGGCTCCTTTTTGAATAGGATAGAGGGAGGTGAAAGCAATGATAGTGTTTGATCATTTGCCGGTAATCCCAATACGAGTTACAAGCAAATATGGAATGAGACAAACAGGAATTAGAGGAGCAACAACAAATCATAAGGGGATTGATCTTGGAAGAAACCGAAGTACTTTGGATACTCCGATTTTTTCCGTCAGTTCAGGAAAGATTAGTAATAACTATTGGAATGCCTATCGAGGATGGGTCGTGATTATTGATCATGACAATTTCAAGACACTGTACCAGCATTTAAAACAACAAAGCCCCCTCAAAAAAGGGCAAAAGGTTGTTGCAGGTCAGCGGATTGGATTGATGGGAAATTCGAGTGATAAAACCAAATTATCCGTAAGCACACATCTACACTTTGAATTAATTATAAATGGTTTACAGGTCGATCCGCAGCCATATTTAGAAAATCTCAGAGGAGTTGAGGATGTGACAAGAGAAGAAGTAATTGCAATCGTCAAAGAAGTATTAAATGGAAGTGGGGATTTACCTTCTCCGTGGGCAAAGGAACGCTGGGAACAGTCCATTGCCGATGGAATTGTAACCGGGGTGGGTCCGCGAAAGTATGCAACGAAAGAGGAAGTTGCATCTATGATTCAGTTATCGAAAACAGGAAAATGGTAGATAACAAAAAGAGAAAGGACGATGAAGAATGAAAATCAACTGGATATTGCGGTTAAAAAACAAAACAATTTTAACGGCTCTTCTAGCTTGTTTGGCAACCTTTGTATATCAAATATTAGGTATCCTTGGAATCACGGCATCCATCACTCAGGATGAAGTCATGCAAGTAATTGGGCTTTTAGTGAATATTTTAGTTGCAATTGGAATTGTGGTTGATCCAACCACGCCAGGGGCTTATGATAGTGATCAAGTAATGGAATATAGAGAACCAAAATAGAATCTACGATTTGGGTTCAAGAATGAGTAGGTAAAAAGAGCATCCTTTTGGGATGCTCTTTTTTAAATGTAACAGTATTTATTTTATAATTTATTTTATAACATTATACAAAAAGCACCCGTAATTTTCTCATATCTTACAATTCTTTATTGAGTTTACTATGATATATTAAAAGAAAGAATTGTTGGACAAATCATTAAGGAGGGATGTTTATGAGTAATGTAAGAATATTAAATGCGGAGGAAACAAAAAAATTGCTTTCTATGGCAGCCGTTATCCGTACCGTTGAACAAGTATATAGTGAAAAAGCAAAGGGAGATACGGTAGTTTTCCCATTAGTTTTTCATGAATTTGACCCAGGACATGCAGATATGGATATAAAATCCGGATGGGTAAAGCGTGCCGACGTATTTGGACTTAAGCTTGTAGCTTGGTTTGAAGGAAATAAACAGAAGGACTTGCCAATGCTTAGCGGAACGATATTAGTTTGTGACGGAAGTACTGGCCAGCCTGTTGGTATTTTAGATGGTGCATATATAACTGGGATTCGTACAGGTGCAGCAGGAGCACTAGGTGCAAAATATTTAGCAAGACCCGAGTCGGAAAATCTTTTAATCGTAGGAGCAGGCCATGTTGCAACGTTTCAAATTGCAGCTACCCTCATGTTAATGCCAAACATTAAAAAGGTACGAATTTATGACCCTATCGTATTTAAAGGGGCAAAAAAAATGGCTGATACCATTCGTGAAACATTGGTACATGATTTTAAAATGACAATAGCAAAGGATATTGTGTTTGAGGCAGTGGAAGACATTCAGGAAGCAACGAAAAAGAGTGATGTGGTGATTACGGTAACCCCGTCTAAAAGCCCGATTATTCTTAAGGAATGGGTTAAACCGGGAACGCATTTTAGCTGCATTGGTGCAGATATGAAAGGAAAACAGGAAATAGATGGGAATATATTGGCGTCTGCACGTATTTTTGTGGATGATGTTGCGCAAAATTGCAATGTTGGCGAAATTGAATTGCCGTTAAAAGCCGGACTTATTTCAAAAAAGGATATTATTGGTGAATTGGGTCATATAATTAATGGTGTTGCAGTCGGAAGAGAAAATGATGAACAAATTACTGTATATGATGCAACCGGCACCGCGCTTTTGGATTTGTTAACGGGGAAATTAGCGCTTGATATGGCAGAGAAACAGAATGTTGGAGTTTGTGTAACTTTATAATAATCAGAAAGGAAGAAAAAAATGGAAATCAAGGATTTTGGTGTTGAAATTTGGATGAACCTTTATGAAAATAACTGTGACTATAATTTAGCTGAAACATGTGTGGAATCTTTAACTGTAGATGAAATCTTAACTATAAGCGGAGAAAAGGAAACTTTTTACGATAAATTACTGAATATGAAATTAACATATGGTGCCATTGAAGGTTCCATTCCGCTTAGGGAAGCGATTACAACACTTTATCGAAAGGTGGAGGTAGAAAACTTAACCATTACACATGGAGCAATCGGGGCCAATGCACTCTCTATTATGACTTTGGTTGACCGTGGAGATCGTGTCATTTCAGTATTGCCGACTTATCAGCAGCATTATTCCATTCCCGAATCCATCGGTGCTGATATTCAAATTCTAAGACTAAAAGAAGAAAATAACTTTCTTCCTGACTTAGATGAATTAAAAGAACTGGCGATTCCAGGGACAAAGTTAATATGCATTAATAACCCAAATAATCCAACCGGTGCGGTAATGGATGAAGAGTATTTATTAAAAATTGTTGAGATTGCAAGAGGATGCGGAGCTTATCTGCTTTGTGATGAAGCGTACAGAGGTTTGACGCATGATTGTGAGAACAGCTTTACTGCTTCGGTTGCTGATCTTTATGAAAAGGGAATCAGTACAGCAAGTATGTCAAAGACATTTTCGGCAGCCGGTCTTCGTCTTGGATGGGTGGCCGGTCCGGAAGACTTTATTGAAAAAATTAATCGTCAGAGAGATTATCATGTAATTAGTGTAGGCATGATTGATGATGTGTTAGCAACGATTATTATTAAAAATAAAGATAAGATTGTAAAGAGGAATATAGAGATTGTTTTAAGTAATGCGAAGTTGCTGGATGAATGGGTCGCAAAGGAACCATTGATTTCTTATGTAAAACCAATGGGTGGAACCACTGCATTTTTAAAGTATGACATTGATATGCCATCCGTTGATTTCTGTGTAAAGTTATTGGAACAAACCGGTGTTATGCTTCTTCCGGGCTCTGCACTTGATATGGAAGGCTATTTAAGAATTGGATATTGCAATAATCCGGAAATTATTCGCAAAGGGCTTAAAAAGATTTCTGAGTTTTTACAGCAATATGCGTAGACATTGATTTAACACTTATTGGAGGAAGAAATGGCATTTAATTATCAAGAAGTAAAGGATGCGTACGAACGAATTAAAGGAATCGTTCGTACCACACCTTTAGAAGAATCATACTATCTAAATGAACATGGAAGAAGATATTTCTTTAAATTAGAATCCAATCAAAAAGCAAAAAGCTTTAAAATCCGTGGAGCAGTCAATAAGATGGCTACTTTGACGGATCAGGAAAAGCAGCTTGGCGTTGCAACCATATCTTCTGGAAATCATGGGAGTTCCGTCAGCTATGCGGCAACTTTAATGGGAATTAAAAATGTAAAAGTGATCGTGCCTAAATATACCCCACAGAGCAAAATTGATAAGATACGTTACTTTGGGGGAGAAGTCATTCTAATGGGTGAAAATTATGATGAAGCGCATATTTTAGGAATGAAATACATTCAAGAACATAGTATGATTTTTATCGATGCTTATTATAATGATCCTAAGGTATATGGAGGTCAGGGAACAGTAGCCATTGAAATATTAGAGCAAAACCCGCAAATTGACACCATTGTTGTTCCAATTGGAGGGGGGGGACTCCTTACTGGAATTGCCGTTGCGGCAAAAGCAATTAAGCCAGATGTTCGTATCATTGGCGTTCAAACGGAAGCTTGTCCCGCAATGGTAAAGGCTTTTGAGGATAATGTATTCTATGAGGAATATCCAACAGAAGAAAGCATTTGTGATTGTCTTGTAGGAGGGATTGGAAAATTAAGCTTTGAAATGGCAAAAGATTATGTAGATGATTTTATTGTTGTTTCCGAAGAAACGATCGGGAGAGCTACGAGTTTTCTGGCAAAAGAGGAAAAATACATAGCAGAAGCAGGGAGCTGTACAACCATAGCAGCAGTTATGGACTTTAGAGAAAGAGTCGGGGGTAAAAATATTGCTTTAGTAATCACAGGCGGTAACATTGATGGTGAACTTTTAACTAAGCTTTTAAATAAATATTAGTTGACTAAAAATAATGGAACTAAGTATTTTGATTGTTTAAGTACCTTAAATGATAGATATTTTTTTAAAGTTTAAGGTATTTAATTTACTATCATTTAATTTTTTTATCCTAAATGAGAGCATGGACGCATATATTTATTAATAGTGAATTTAGATTTATTTCTATTAGAAATGATGAGGTAAGACTATGAATGTAAAAAAAGCCAAAGTCTATTTTAATTTAGGATATTTTCGTATCTTTCATACCGTGCCGAATGTGCCTAGTGTAGACATATACGTGGACGATAAGTTAGTTGCAGAAAATTTAGCTTATAGTACCTATACTGCGTATTTACCAATGCTACGTGAAAATTATAAAATTTCAATCTATGAAGCAGGGACAAATAATCTTCTCTTGACTCGAATTATAGCAATTGCGGAAGGTGAAAAAATAACCTTGGCGCTTGCGGAGAGTGCGGTTGGCGGTATCAATTTTTTAATTATACCAGATGCACAGGTGATTATTGATCCAACCAAATCTATGATTCGTTTTATACATTTATCACCAAATACACCTGCAGTTGATATTACTTTGTCGGATGGCACGGTTCTTTTTAGAAATGTAGAGTACAGGCAGATAACACCATATCTTTCGGTTGATCCAGGAACTTATAATTTGCAGGTAAGGTTGGCGGGAACATCGGACGTTATGCTGGAAGTGCCGGATGTAAAATTAGATGCGGATAATTATTATACGATTTATGCTATAGGATTATTTGGCGGAGAGCCACCACTGGAAGCAATGTCTGTACTGGATAGTTTTAAATAATGAAAAGAAAATAAGGAAATTTAAAATACTAATTAAAAAACGGCGATGTCAATGAAGTTGACATTGCCGTTTTTTGAGGATTTATTATTCTTCTTTATAGCTGATGTTCATAGTAACCTTATCTCACTTTAAATTTATGAGAATGCTTTCACATTTACAAAAAATACTCATAGTATGCATAAGAGTATATGTTTAATAAATTTAAATGGAGGGAACTATGCAAAATTCATATCTTAATCAAGAACTTAGTCAGCTACTATATATGCCTATTGGAGTATTACCTGCTTCGGATGACAGTATGTATTGTAGCTTATGTTATCCAGAAGTCTATTACAAGGTGCAGCCGTTTGTTATGTCTGCATGTGATCAAATGAATTCTTTTAGTAGATTAATGCCCAGCCAAGAACTGTTTGATCAAGTAAGCGATGATATTTACATGAATGTATGTACAATGTATCCGGATTTAGAGCAATATGCAGCTTGCTATGACATGAAATCATCAGTAGAAACCACGCAAAGAGGCAGAGACGGTTATCGCAATTATCGCTTTCGTAGAAGAGGACTATTTAGAGATTTTATAGATCTTCTTTTACTTAATGAATTATTTAGACGGGGCTTTGGCATTTTGTAATAAGAAAAAGCTTAAATATTGACAAATCTTATCTTTATATAGGATTATTTTCTTTAATATGATGATAGACGGATGTATTTGTTAATTAAATATTGATTTATTTAATAGCCAGTTAGGGTGAAAACTAACTGGTTATTTTATATTTTACTAAAATTTATGAATATTTTTCCTAAAAAATGTAAATATTATAATAAATATATACCATAGAAATGGAAAACAAATGGGAAAAGTTAAAAGAAAGGGTAATCAATATGTTAGTTCTATTATCAATGTTCTTTTTACACATTGTAGATGACTTTTATTTCCAAGGATGGTTAGCCAAAGGAAAGCAAAAGCAATGGTGGGAAATTAACGCGCCTCAGTCAATGTATCGTTATGACTATCTGTGTGCATTATTCATGCATTCCTTTAGCTGGTCGTTTATGGTGATGATTCCGATTATATTTGCATATACGTTTCGCGTAGATACGATGTTTCTCATTTGTTTTATTAGCAATATTATAATACATTTTATTGTCGATCATCTAAAAGCTAATGTGAAAAAGCTTAACTTAATTCAAGATCAATGCATTCATATTGTACAAATAATCCTCACTTATGTAGTACTTATACTAATTTAATGAAATAGAATAAAAGATTCAACATGAAAAACGGCATACGAAATAATTATCGATTGCCGTTTTTTATTTCTATGTCACTTTCAGCAAATAAAGCAAGAGTAGCCAGTGTATCAGCCAATTGGACAAACATAGCGGATAATATGCTTAACTCTTCTGCAGTTTTTTCTTCAGCAATTAGGTTTGAAACGGTTGTAATAAAATAAGTAAGTTCTATTGCAGACATATCATCACCTCACTTTAGAATATGTTAACGTGGATTCTTCTGTGCGATGTAGAGTTTTTTTCGCTGATTGTTATTTAATATCAGGAGACACAAAATTCTACTAAATATATTTTAGAACGAAATACCTTTAAATATCATAGAATAATCTAGTTAAATAACAGGAGGTATATAATGTATAATCAAAATAATAATTTTATAAATCGTTGTATTACACTAAGACAATTTCATTTGTTCAACATATTACGGCGCCTTTGGATGGAGCATGTTATGTGGACTCGTTCTTTTCTAATCAGTACGGCATCAGACTTAGATGACTTAGAAGCAGTAACTAATCGTCTTTTACGTAACCCTAAAGACTTTGCAGAAGTACTGAGACCATTGTATGGTGACAGATATAGTATGGAATTTAAAAATCTGTTCACAGACCATCTTCTCATTGCAGGTGCTTTGGTCAATGCTGCTAAAGCAGGAGATACGAAAACCGTTGATGAACAACGTAAAAAATGGTATGCAAATGCAGATGACATTGCAAATTTATTAGGGAATATGAATCCCTATTGGAGTAAACGTGTTTGGAAGGAATTACTGGATGAGCATTTAAAAATGACCGAAAATGAAGCAGTACAGATACTTACAGGGCAATACGAAGCAAGTATTAATCAATATGATGAGATAGAGCAGCAAGCACTTCTAATGGCAGATGAAATGGCTTATGGGATCATTAATCAATTCCATATTTAGTTATTTAAAAGGAAATATTTAATATAGGACCAATTAGTAAAATTGGTAGAATAAATAAAACAATAA
>JAYFPL010000082.1:0-5894 GCA_034927775.1 Anaerovorax sp.
ATGCAGGTACTTCATCTTCCAATAAGACATAGACTTCTTTGCCTAGCTTCCTTAAAGCTAAGCAAAGTGCTACTGCAGATCCATATGCATCTCCATCAATTTGCATATGTGGAAATAGTAAAATTCGATTAGCAGAAAGCAACTGCGATCCAATCTCTTTTAGTGTATTATTTTCCATAATTTCACCTATTCCAAATCTTCCGAATGATTTTCTTCCTGTTCTTCCATATTTTCATCGTTATGCTTAATGCCTAATTTCTCAATAATTTTTTCCATATGAAGTCCATATTCCATGGATGTATCAAATTTAAATATTAATTCCGGTATGTGTCGAAGTTTTACTTGACGTCCGATTTCACTTCTAATTCGCCCCTTTGATTTGCGAAATGCAAGCAAAACATCTTCTTTCTCTTCTTCTGACAACTCCTTATTAGTACCAAAATTCATTGCTGTAATATAAAGAGTGGCGTAACTGCCGTCGGAAGTAACATCAACGGCAGATACACTCACCATCCCTTTAAATCTGGGGTCTTTCAGTTCTTTCAACAGCATACTACTTACGATTCTGCGAATCTCTTCTCCGAGCCTCCCGGCCCGATAACCTTTCCCCATAACAACCTCTTACTTTCTTTCAATTTCCTCCATTTTGAAGGCTTCTATAATATCGCCCTCTTTAATATCATTATAATTTTCAATACCGATACCACATTCATAGCCTGTCGCAACTTCTTTTGCATCGTCTTTAAATCGTCTCAACGAAGAAATTTTACCTTCATGAATAACAATTCCGTCGCGAACTAATCGAACTTCTGCATTTCTTTGCACTTTTCCTTCTAGTACATAAGCACCCGCAATAATACCAATCCCAGGAACTTTAAAAGTCTCTCTAACTTCTATTTTACCCAAAACTACTTCTTTAAATACTGGATCAAGCATACCCTTCATTGCCGATTCAATATCATCAATTACCTCGTAAATGATACGATAAGTTCGAATTTCAACACCTTCACGGTCTGCGATCATACTTACCGCAGTGCTAGGTCTTACATTAAATCCAATAATAATAGCATTGGAAGTATTTGCAAGCATAATATCGGATTCTGTAACCGTGCCTACACCAGAGTGAATGATACGTACTTTTACATTCTCATTCTTTAATTTTTCTAAAGATGTAGTCAATGCACCTACAGAACCTTGTACGTCCGCCTTGATAATTAAGTTTAGTTCCTTAACTTCTCCTTCTTCAATCTGGCTAAATAATTGTTCTAAAGTCACGCTGGAATTACGAGCCATAACTTCTTCACGCATCTTACTTCTTCTGTTTTCTGCAATTTCTCTTGCTAGCTTATCTTGACGAACCGCATTAAATTCATCCCCAGCTTCAGGAACTTCTGTCAATCCAAGAATTTCTAATGCAGTTGCAGGACCTGCCTTAGAAATCGAGTCGCCTTTAAAGTTAGTCATTGCACGGATTCTACCACAGCAAGTTCCTGCAACAACAGACATTCCTGCCTTTAACGTACCATTTAATACCAACAAAGTCGCAACCGGACCCTTCGCCTTATCTAAGCGAGCTTCAATAACAGTACCCATAGCCAAACGATTTGGATTTGCTTTTAATTCCAATACTTCTGCTTGAAGTAATACCATTTCCAGTAGATTTACAATGCCTTCTCCGGATTTTGCGGAAACTGGAACACAAATAGTATCTCCACCCCAATCTTCTACTAAAATACCATGCTCTGTTAAGTCCTGCTTTACTCGTTCCGGATTGGCTCCAGGTTTATCCATTTTATTGATAGCTACAATAATAGGAACACCAGCTGCCTTTGCATGACTTATAGACTCAACGGTCTGAGGCTTTACACTATCATCTGCAGCTACAACAAGAATTGCAATGTCAGTTGAATTTGCACCACGTGCACGCATCGCGGTAAACGCTTCGTGACCAGGTGTATCTAAGAAAACAATTTTATTGCCATTTAATACAACTTCTGAAGCACCGATATGTTGTGTGATACCGCCAGCCTCTCTGTCTGTGACACTTGTCTTTCGAATTGCATCCAATAAAGAAGTTTTTCCATGGTCAACATGACCCATTACAGTAATAATCGGAGGTCTTGGTTTTAAATCTTCCGGTCTATCTTCAAATAACTCTAATCCTTCTTCTACCACTTCTTCATCTACTTTACCGACTACAATATTCACACCTAATTCTTCCCCTAAAAGAATCGCAGTATCCTCGTCGATATTTTGATTGATGTTCGCCATGATACCAAGCTTCATCAGTGACATAATAATTTGAGATGTTGTTTTTTCTATTTGCTCTGCTAAGCCCTTTACAGTAATTGGAACCGTAATAACCTTTGTACCAACTGGCAATTCTTCTATTTCAATGTTATTTTCTTCCACTTGATTAGCTACCTTCTCCGCTTTATTTTTCTTATGCTTTTTTGGAGCAGCCTTTGAAAGATCTAAAGGCTTTGAATTTTTATAATGAGAATCTTTGTTTGATTCTTTTTTATGGTCGTTTTTATCATTTTGTTTTTTAGTTCTAGATGGTTTTGTTACTAAAACATCACCCAGTGAATCTGATTTATTATAACGCTCATTTGTAGCATTTGTTCGTTCTTTTGCAGGACGGTTGTTTCGATTGGAATGATCATTTTTATCTCCGCGATTATTTCTATCCGAACCTCTATCTGCACTTCTATTATCTACACTTCTATCCGAGTTTCTATTCGGGCCTCTATCTGCGCTTCTATCCGAGTTTCTATTCGGACCTCTATCTGCGCTTCTATCTGAGTTTCTATTCGGACCTCTATCTGCGCTTCTATCCGAACGATTATTTCTTACAGAAACTTCTTCACCATCCGTTTTGTCATTCTTTACATTTCTATTATAACTGTTGTGATCTGAACGATTTTGCGTATTTCTTTGTCCGTCCCGATCTCGATCCCGATACGAATTATTTCGTTTTGAGTCATATGATTTCTTTTCATTCTGCTGCTGTGCCGTTTTTTCTGCTTGCGCTTTTTGACGAGCTTCTCGTGCAGCTCTTTCTTCCGCTTCCTTTGCAAGAATTTGCTCATTAGTTTTAATAATCTTAAACTTTTGTGGTTCAGGTCTTCCCATAATCTGAGCAGCTGTTACAGGCACTTCTTCTTTTGCAGATGTTTTTACTTCATTTTTAATTTCTTTTTTTACTTCCACTTTTTCTTCCATCTTTTCTTCTACAGCCATTGTTTGCGGCACAGCATTTTTAGGCATAGGTTTTCCCTGCAGCATTGTTTTTCCGTTCGGTGCAATAACAGTCTTTGCCATGCTCCTATCTTGTGCGGCTTTACTTGTTGATGCAGTGGTATCCTCCTTCACCGATGCTTTTTTCGTTGTCGATTTTTCTGCCACCTTATTATTTAGCTTCGATGTTGGTTTTATAGTCACCGTTACCTCTCCTTCTTCTTGCGATGCTTTTATATTTCTTTCTACTGTTATTTCTGAATTTTTCTTCCCATGTGTTATCGTATTCTTTATTGCCGTTGCGTCTACATCTTCCACGACGCTCATATGAGTTTTTACTTCTATTCCCATGGACTTGATTTTATCTAACATTTCTTTGTTTGTCAGATTCAATTCTTTTGCCAGTTCATACACTCTCTTTGACATAGAATACACCTCCTTCTTTTTTTTAATCCATTTTGTTCTCCAATTCCTTTCCAATAATTTGGGCAAAATGACTATCTGTGATACCAAATATTCCTTTGTCAACTTCTCCGGTCATTTTTGAAAGTTGTTCCTTCGTTCCGTAAATTTTCATAGGAATTTTTTCTGTTTTTGCCAATTCCATAAATTTTTTTTTAGTGTTGTCGGAAACATCATTAGTAATTAATAGCAGTTTCAACTTATTTTTTTGAGCCGCATACATGCAGGTATTATATCCTGTAATTAAATTTCTTGATTTTTTTGCAAACCCCAAGTAAGTATCAATCTTTTGTTTCATAAATAGTAAGCTCCTCAAAAATACGATTTAATTCTTCTTCACTTACATTGATCCCTAAGTTTCTTCCAATCGCTTTTTTCTTTCGTGCTAAAGTAAAGCAATCATGATTGGGGCACAAATAAACACCACGTCCATTTGCTTTTCCTGTGCTATCTATATGCAGAGAACAATCATCTTCTGCAATAATACGTATCAATTCACGTTTTGGCTTTGATTCCATACAGCCAACACATCTTCTCATTGGTATTTTTTTCGCTTTCATATGCACATACCTTCTTTATTCTTCCTGTGTCATATCTTCATCGACCGATTCATCTAAAATAACAATACCATCATCTTCTAAATCATTAATATTATCTTCCATATCATCGTTTTCAAATAAAACATCCTCTGTTTGCATAAATTGAGAATGACTTTTGATATCAATTTTCCAACCGCAAAGCTTTGCTGCCAAGCGAACATTCTGTCCTTCTTTTCCAATTGCAAGCGACAACTGATAATCCGGAACAACAACCGTTGCTGATTTTTCATCTTCATTAACAGTGACTCGTTCAACTTTTGCCGGACTTAATGCACTGCTAATCAGCTTTTCAGGGTTCTCGCTCCAATTAATGATATCAATCTTTTCTCCGAATAATTCATCCACAACAGATTGAACTCGAGTCCCTCTCGCCCCGACACAAGCACCAACCGGATCCACATTTTCATCATTAGCATATACTGCCATCTTTGTTCTGGAACCAGCTTCTCTTGAAATACTTTTAATTTCAACAATTCCTTCCTGAATCTCCGGTACTTCCAATTCAAACAGTCTTTTTACCAATCCCGGATGTGATCTCGAAAGATATACTTGTGGCCCTTTCGTTGTCTTTTTCACATCCATAATAAATGCCTTAATACGCTGATTAACCTCGTAATGTTCTCCCTTCACCTGCTCTGTAAAGGCTAAGATACCTTCTGTTTTTCCCATATTAATAAAAACAGTATCATTACTGATTCTCTGTATAACACCATTAACAATTTCACTCTGTCGATTGATGTAATCGTCATAAATCATTCCACGCTCGGCTTCACGGATACGCTGTACAACAACCTGCTTTGCTGTCTGTGCTGCAATTCGTCCAAAATCTTTCGGTGTCACTTGATATTCAATTACATCACCAATTTCATAGTTCGGGTCAATTTCTTGCGCTTCCTGTACATCAACTTCAACAAAAGGATCGTAAACTTCTTCTACAATATCCTTTCTCATAAAAACATCAATATCACCGGTTTCACGGTTTATATTCACACGGACATTTTGAGAGGTACCATAATTTTTTTTATAAGCGGACACCAATGCAGATTCAATTGCATCAATTAACAAATCCTTTGAAATCTGCTTTTCCTTCTCTAATTCTTCAACCGCAAGAATAAATTCCTTATTCATTTTTAATCTTTTTCCTCCTTAAAAAACAACTGCAAGTTTTGTTTTTGCTATTTTATCTAACGGTAATTCCATTTGATTATCAAATTCATCTGACAAAATAAGTTTATCATTCTGCAGTCCAACCAGTTTTGCTGTAATGAACTTTTGACCATCAACCGCCTCATATAAACTTACATCCACCAAAGAATTCTTGAAACGCTCATAATCTTTCTCTGTTAAAAGTGGACGATCCATCCCCGGCGAAGATACTTCTAAATAATAATTTTGCTCAATTGGATCTAATTCATCCAAGCGTTCACTTAGAAAACGACTTACAGCCTCGCAATCATCCGTTCCAATGTTCTCATATTGGCCATTGACACACTTTTCAATGAACACACGCAAAAACCAATCTCTTCCTTCTTTTAAAAATTCTACGTTAAATAGTTCGTAATTATTTTTTTCAAGAAAAGGTTGCAGTTCAGA
>JAYFPL010000097.1:0-16707 GCA_034927775.1 Anaerovorax sp.
ATGCAGATAAGAGTTGTAGGAAAAGGCAGTGTAAATAGAACTATTCCATTAAATGATGATGCAGTAAATGCAATTAAGGACTATATGGAAGTAAGACTAGAAACTACGCAGGAAAATTTAATCATAGGACAAAAGGGTGCATATAGCAGAAATGCAATCAACTTAATCCTAAATAAGTATGGCAAAGTACTTGGAATTAAAGTTACACCGCATATGCTGCGTCATAGTTTTGCATATAAACTGATTATGAATGCAACACCAATAACTATGATTCGGGATTTGCTTGGACATTCGTCAATTCTTACAACAATAAGATATACTCAAACTACTGAGCAGGACAAGATTGATGCTTTGAATCGATTAGATTGGTAATATAAATAAATAGTAAAGCACTTCTTCCAATGGGAGGGGTGCTTCTTTCTGTGGAAAAAAGGGGCTGCATCTGATGGTGCAGAAATTTTTACAGTAAATTTTATTTGAAAATAAATGGGGCAATTGGAAAGGGGATTACATTGATTGGATAAAAATATAATAGAAATACAAGAACAGAATCTTTTACTATATGAGTACATGAACAAATATTTTTCTACCAGTAAGATAGAGCAGCTTGTTGGGGAGTTTTCATTTTCAGAATTAAGAAGGTTAATTGGAGAGATGGATTTGGAGTTCTTTGCTCTTTGCTACTTTCCAAAGTACTTTGACCGCAAGTTCGGTCAGTTTCACAAGGACTTGTTTGAAGAACTCAAATATATGTTAAATAATAAGGGATTGATTGAATGCTTTGGATTACCACGTGAACATGGTAAGAGCACAATCAATTCTTTTTTATTTCCGTTATATTCAACACTATATTGTAAATCACAATTTACACTTATCATCTCTGCTACTGAGCAGATTGCACTTCCCTTCTTGGACATGATAAAAGACGAGTTGGAAAATAACGAACTTCTAAAAGAAGATTTTGGAATCCATAAAGGAAACAGATGGAATAATAATGAGATTTGGATTCAGGGTAGGAATGGAATCGATGCTTGTATTATGATAAGAGGTATTGATGGAAGTTTAAGGGGAATCCATTATAAAAATTTTCGTCCTACTCTCGTGCTTTTAGATGACTTGCTTAAGGACGATACAGCAAAAAGTGAGACTAAACGAGAGCAAGTAAAATCAACATTTACAGATGTTGTGATTCCAATTGGAACAAGAGATACCAATATACTTCTTGTAGGGACAGTACTCCATGAGGAAGATTTAATGGCTGATATGCTTAAGGGGAAAATACCGGGAGTAAGAAGCATAAGAAAAGCAGCAATTATAAATTGGTCAGAAAGGGATGACCTTTGGAGTGAATGGGAAGCTAAATATAATGATTTAAAAGACTTTAATAGAATTGAAACTGCTAAAGCCTTTTTTTATGACCATCAAGAGGAAATGACTGAAGGCACAGAAATCTTGTGGTCGGAATATTTAGATTACTATTATCTGATGTGTAAACGCCTGAGCATGGGGGACAAAAGTTTTCAAAAAGAAATGCAAAACAATCCTCGAGCTACTGATGATTATATATTTCAAGATATTAAATATTGGGACAAGCTACCTGAATTCGAAGAACTTGAAATCGTGATGTACATCGATCCTGCTATTAAAGCAAATAAACGGTCTGATTATTCAGCTATAACAATTCTTGGACAGCACCGTAAGACTAAGCAAAAATATATTATTGATGGTTCAATACATAAAGTTCTGCCAGACGACTTATTTCAAGTGGCTATTGCAAAGATAAACCAATATCCAATAGAGAGGATAGGTTTTGAAGTTACGCAAGCTCAAAGTTATATGAAAGTAAAATTTGAAGAAGCGCTGTGGGAAAATAAAATCTATGCTCCTGTGGAAGGTGTAGTAAGTAGAGGTAACAAGCATGAAAGAATAGTGAGCTTAGAACCCGAGGTTAAAAATAGTCATATTCTTTTCAATATTGGAAATATAAGGTATAATAATCAAATAAAAGATTATAACAAAGGGGCTAAACACGATGATGCCCCAGATAGTCTTTATGGTTCGGTACAATTAGTACAAGAAGTAAAGAGTTTAAGGTTCTATGAGAGAGGGTTGTTGTTTTAAAATAAAATAATTTCAGTCGAATATAGGAAGGGAGATACTGTATGGAAAGTGTGTTCATTCAAGTAAGTAATATTCTTAAAGAAATTAAAGCCTTTATTGATGTACCTAATGCAGATACTTCATGGTCAGGATATGATACTGCACAAGATTTAATAATGGATTTAAACAAATATATTAAAAGATCTGAAGAATCAGATGAAACGGTTATAAAAGAAATTAGTTTATTATTCGCACCTACTGGAGCCTTTCAAGAAATTTCTATAGATAATGGCTGGAGTGATGAGTTCATTGAAATATCAGAGAGGTTTGATGACATTGTAGACTAAAAATAATTGGAGGAAAAGGCATGTGGAATGAGATTTCCAGTAAAGAAGATGCGAATAATCTATTAGAGCTATTTGGCTATTTCCACGATGGATGTATAAAAGAACTGAAATATGTAAGCGGAACATTTGTTAAACCAAATATGAACATGATGCCAATAAATGAAAAACGTGAATTATGTGTTATCTTTCAAAGGCAATGGCGAGACCCTTCGGTTATAGAAATTGTATTTAGTGGATTATCACTATTACATCTCGCACCTGTTGATGAAAACTATACTAGTGAGATTTTAGATGCAAATATGGAATTTTCAGAAGATGGAGTGTTTTGGATTGATGGGGATCTTTCTGAAAAAGAATTGCATAAGGCATTAGATGCTGAAGGATATACATGGATAAAAGCTAAAAAGGCGAAATGGAGAGCAGTTGAAGAATTTATAGGTAATGATGATGTTTTCGTGTATGCTAGATAGAAGTAGAAAGTAAAGTAAGGTTAAACTAATGAAATTTCAAATAGACATTACAACCGCCTTTGATGCTTTAAAGTCATTAGAAGCTTGGCTTAATGTAAAAGGTGAAGATATTTTAAAATTTGTTTCAATACAAAGAAATATTTTATATGTACAGAATTTTATAGATTATTTTGGTATTAAAGATGAAACTATATTGAAGGGTAATTTAAATCTTATGTCCTTACATGTAACAACAAATAATGATAGAAATGAGACAATCAAAAAATATGGGTTGATGAATTTACAAGACGCCATCAACTATGATACAACTTTAGGTAATTATCTTCGTGAGCAAGGAATAAGAATAGAATTAGCAGAGAAGACAATTGAATACAAAGGTAAGATAGTTGCTATTGAGAAAAAAGATGAGTATTCTTTACCAGGCAGTAAAGATAGACATAAAAAAAATGTAATACACAAACTATTTGAGGATTATCAAATAAATGGATTCTTTTGTCGTAAAAATGTTCTTCATTATCTTGGTGGAGTAAGACATTGCCCTGAAATTCTACGTAGTTTATCAGGTATGTTTGAAAATCAAGACATAGCATATAATTGGATGCAAAGCGATAATAAGTGCTATGTCCTAAAGTATTTTGCGGATTTATCAGAATTTACACATTATACCTTTGATGTAAAAGTTTTAAATATAAAAGATTACGAAGAAAATATAGAAGAATATGAGTTAGATAAAAGAAAATGGCTTATAGTAAAGGCTCTGTTAGTTATTTTTAATAATATGTATGATAATAGTTTACCAGAAGTATTCTCCTATGCCAAATTTAACACTAAGATACCATTTGAGCATATTGAAGTATTTTCTGAAAAAGAATATATAGCAAAATATAAAATTAAAGATTAATAAGGGGTATATGACTATTCTATTATATGTTTTATAAAGCCTGTACAGTGGTATGGGCTATTTTTATACCCATTTCTAAGAAAGGATGAGATATTTGAATATAAATGAAGAACTTATAATACAATGCCTAAGAGAATTAGATAAAAATTCTCAGGCAAAGAAAATATATAAAGACTACTATGAAGGAAAGCATTCAATTTTAAAGAATTATCAAATGCAAGACTCGAGGAGCAATATGAAGCTCATTTTTAACTACCCAAGAAAGTTTGTAGATAATGAAGTGGGATATTTACTTGGCAAGCCTGTGAATTATGTATCTAAGTCAGATGATGAAAATATTATTGATGCAATAGATTTGAACATGAGTCATTGGGACAAGGAGCACAATATAAACCTAAGAAAGCAATCGGAAATATATGGTGAAGCTTATGAGTTAAATTATATTAATACCGATGGAGAATTTTCTGCTGCTATACTTAATCCATTAAATTGTTATGTACTTGAAGATGGAACAGCGGAAAGAAATGCATTGCTGGCGTTACATAAATTTACTAAGAAGTTTGATGATAAAGAATACCTTGACGTTTATACTGATAAAGAAATTCTTCATTACCAAATTGGAACTGCAAAGGGTAACAGTAACGCTGCAAATACATTAACACTAATCGGTAGTCACGAACATATTTTTGGAAGAGTTCCTGTACTTGTATGTCCCGCAAACTCAGAAAAGAAGAGTGGGTTTCAGGATATCATTTCTTTATTTGATGCATATAATGCACTTAATTCAGATTTGGTGAACGAGATAGCTGACCATCGAAACGCTTACTTAATAATAGAAAATGCCAAGCTTGAGGAAGAAGATTTAGGCAAAATGAAAGAGATGGGAATTATTCAAGTTCCGAGTGGAGGTAAAGTTAGCTGGCTAACCAAGGATATAAACGACAGCTTTGTAAAGAACGAATTAGATAATCTTGAACGAAAGATATACGACCTTATGGATGAAGTTAATTTCAATGAGAACTGGGCATCAAATACGTCATCACTAGCTCTTAGAAATAAGCTATTAAATTTAGAGAATAGGGTTTCCATGCGAGAAGCGATAATGGAAAAGGTAATCAAGGAGAGGTTAAAACACCTCTTTATTTTTTTGTCTAAAAAAGAAGGACGTAAGTTTGACTATAGAGATATAGCTGTGAAGTTTACAAGGAATCTACCTACAGACTTAGTTGGTCTTGCAGATGTAATTGTAAAGCTTCAGGGTGTATGTTCTCAGGAAACACTACTCACACTACTTCCGTTTATAGAAAATCCAAAGATAGAAGTTAATAAATATAAGGCAGAACAGAAGTTAAAACAAGTAAATACAAATGAAGGAGATAATATAAATTGAAAAATATAAATAAAATTAAGGCACTTATTAAAAAGGAATGTGCAGGATATTTCACAGAACAATGCTCTATCAAAAATTACTGTCCAAGTAAAGATAGAGCTTGTTTATTTTTTGAGGATAATAATGGATTACCAAGATGCCAGTATTTTGAGGAAGGGGTTCTTCCGTTAGAAGAAGATTTGGAGAAAGACTACTATGAGGAACGTGAAATACATTTAATTTCAAATCGAAAAGCAAAGCCAAAAGTGAAATGTAAAAGGTGTGGTGATGTATTTGATGCTAATTCCAACAGGCAGCTTTACTGCGAGAAATGTAAAAAGATTATAAAGAGAGAACAAGCAAGAGTATCTATGGAGAAGAAAAGGAACAAATCGGCATAATGTTAACCGTTAGAGGGGTCTGAAACGTTGGAATTTCAATGGGTATAAAATCTAAATATTGAGCTTTGGAGCAATACTACCTTAACCCCATATTTTAAGGTTTCTAACGGCTAACATCTATATATTATTACCGTCCTGAGCATGACGTTAAACTGCTCTTTTTATATATCTAAATGAATGCGTGTCTGGGCATATGGTCAGATGTGCGAAGAGAAGGAGAAATTTATGACAATCGAAGAATTAAAAAAGTACGTTGATGAAAACAAAGAGAGTGAAGAGCTGAAAGTATATCTTCAGGGTTTATTAAATGTTGAAGGTGTACAAGAGTTCCTTGGAAAAAGTGAGGACGGTAAAAAGTGGCTTGATTCTGAAAAGGATAAGCATCTTGCAAAGGGTCTTGATACTTGGAAATCCAATAATCTTCAGAAAGAAATTGATAAGAAGATTGCTGAGCTTTATCCAGATGAGACACCTGAACAAAAACAGCTTAGAGAACTGAATTTAAAGATTGAAAAGATGGAAAAAGAAAAGCAAAGAGAGGTTCTTAAAAATAAGGCTCTCACTATTGCTTCGGAAAAGAAGCTTCCTATTAATAACTTAATTGATTTATTTATTGCAGAGGATGAGGAATCAACAGTTTCCAACATTGGAAAGTTTGAAGAAATCTTTGGAGAATCTTTAAAGTTAGCAGTAGAAGAAAGATTAAAAGGAAGCGGCTATACTCCACCAAATAGTGCAGATGGAGATAACAAGCCTAAAGATTTAAATGATGCACTCAAAAATTACTATAGCAAAAATAATTAATAAAAAAAGGAGATTAAAATTATGGTTACTTTAGAACAAGCAAAATTAAACACACAAGATGATATTCAGGCAGGGGTTATTGATGAATTTAGAAAGAGTTCATTT
Source organism: Anaerovorax sp. (assembly GCA_034927775.1). Taxonomy (GTDB): domain Bacteria; phylum Bacillota; class Clostridia; order Peptostreptococcales; family Anaerovoracaceae; genus IOR16. The sequence continues at coordinate 6,498 of JAYFPL010000097.1, forward strand.
ATATTAGATAACATCACATTTGATGATGCAGTAACTCCAGGTACAAATGGGGCAACCCTTACATATGGCTATACCAGACTTATCACTCAGCCAACCGCCGATTTTAGAGAGATAAACAAAGAGTATACACCACAGGAAGTTAGTAAACAAAGATTTACTACAGAACTTAAGCCTTTCGGTGGTGCTTTTGAAATCGATAGAATCATAGCAAATACAGGTGGTCTTGTAGATGAAGTTAATTTACAGGTACAGCAGAAGGTTAAGGCTGCAAGAAGTTTATTTCATGACACTATTATAAATGGTGATTCAGCCGTAGATGCTAAGTCATTTGATGGATTAAATAAAGCAATTACAGGTTCTAGTACAGAGTATAATACTAAAGACTTTATTGACCTATCAAATTCAACAGCAGTAGATACTAATTATAAGCAGTTCATGGATTTACTTGATGAGTTTTTATCTAACCTAGATGGTAAGCCTAGCTTCCTTGGTGGGAACTCAAAGTTAATCACAAAGATAAAATCTGTAGCAAGACGTGCAGGATATTTGACTCAGAGTGAAGATGCCTTTGGTAGAAAAGTAGATGCATATGATGGAATAGTCTTAGTTGACCTTGGAGCAAAGGCAGGAAGTAATAATCCAGTCGTATCTATTGTTGATACTAGAAAACCAAAGAGTACAGATGTAGTGACAGGATTAACTGACCTTTATGCCGCTAAGCTTTCTATGGATGGTTTTCATGCAGTAAGTCTTGCTAATCAGGACTTAGTAAAGATTTGGTTACCAGACTTTACAACAGCAGGAGCGGTTAAAACAGGAGAAGTTGAAATGGTAGCGGCTGTTGCACTTAAAGCAACAAAGAGTGCAGGAGTATTTAGAAATATTAAAGTTGCGTAGGAGGAATATACATATGGCAAATATATATAGTAGTAATAAAGAATTTAATGGTATATCTGCCAGCGTGAACTTTGTAAATGGGGTAGGGGTTACTTATAATCCCCACCTTATTTCTTGGTTTATAGAGCAGGGATATACAGTAGAAGAAGATAAAAGAGAACCATCCGATTACGATAAAATGAACTATAAGGATTTAATTGCATTAGCACAAGAACGTGGCTTTAATGCTATTGGTGTTAAAAAGGAACAGTTAATTGTTGAGCTTATAGAACTTGATAAAAATGGAACAACAGGTCTATGCAAATCCACAGAAACGGAGGCTTAAGATATGCTTGAAACTTTAAAGATGCTTCTTGGAATAGATTTAGTTGATACTTCAAAGGACAATATATTAAATCACTTTATTAATCAGGCGTTAAGGCTTGCACTATCCTACTGTAACGTTACTGAACTTTCTACTGAGTATAATGGCACAATTGCAGACCTTGCAAAATATCTATATTTAAATAAAGACAGTGTAGGATATGAGCAAAAGGTTGAAGGTGAAAGAAGTATTACATATGAGAGTGGAATTCCTGAATATATAAAATTGGCATTACCAATGCCTAAAATAAAGGTTGGTGCTTATAGTGTTTAATAATACATTGGTTCGAATATTCTCAAATCCGAAGTCACCAAATTGTTTAAAAGCAATTTATGGAGATTTTCAGCCTTATTCTAAAAAAATAGTATTTGGCGATGATTTGGAAATTGAAATTACTAATAGGTTATTTTGCAATATTGATAGTTTAATAAACATAGAAAACTATGTGGAAGTTGATGGTGAAAAATATAAAATTATAAAGGTGAAACAATGGGATAATTATTTTGAAGTTTACCTGTATAAGCTTAAAAGGCAGGTGTAGTTATGAGGGATATTGATGAAATGTTAGATTTTTTCCTTTATGAGAAAGGTGAAAATATTAAAATAAATAATATGGATGAGACTTCCTTAATAACAGATGCAATGGATAAATTAAATTATTATAATGACAAACTTATAAGGTGTAAAAGCCTAATTAAAACAGGTGATAAGATTGAATATAAAGGACATAAATACCTAGTTATAAGTCAAGTCAAAATGAATAATAATTCATATCAGGCACGAATAAGAAAGTGTAGCGACAGTATTGCTTTTAATTGGGAAGGTAATGTGAAATGGTTTGAAGCTATAGAAGAAAGTAAAGTATTTGATATTTCTACTGGAAAATATTTTGAACTTGCTTCCGGTAATATTTATGTTACTATGCAAAATAATTTTGATACCAGAAATATTGCTTTAAACCAACGATTCTATGTTACCAATCAGCCATTTAAGGTTACAGGAATAGATAAATCGAAAGAAGGACTTATAAAATTTAATTGCATATTAGATTCTATAAATACAAGTTATGATGATGTTGAAAATAACATTGTAGATAGATGGAAATATGAAACAAGCCATACATATCTATTAACAATAGATAATGGAGAAGATGGAAATGTTCTTTTAAATAATACTATGCAGTTAAATGTATCTGTAACGGATAATGGAGCAAAAGTAGAAAATCCTGCTATTATCTTTTCAAGCAATAAAAATGATATTGTCAGTGTAGATAACACAGGAAAGGTTATGGGAATTGAGCTTGGACAAGCAATCGTAACGGCAAATCTTACATATCATGATACGATTTCAGATTCTATAAATATAACCGTAGCAGAAACAATATCACATTCTTATACTGTTGATATTACAGGGAAGAACTATATTTACTTGAATCGAACTCAGTCTTATGTAGCACATATATTTGATAATGGCACAGAGATATTTGATAAATCAGTTGTATGGAGTATTAGGAATCAAGACGGAACGACAGTTTTATCTTATGCAACAATTACAGAAAGTACGGGAAATAGTGTGACCATTAAAGCAGGGGGCAGCTCTTGTGTAAGAAAATATGTAGTATTAAAAGCTACACTGGATGAGGATGAAAATATTTATAAGGAATTTGTAGTACAAATTAAATCAATTATTTAATAACATAAATGGCTTGCCTTTGGGTGAGCCTTTTTTCTTTTAAGGAGGATGTATATATAATATGGAAATAGCAATTTTAAAAATATTATTAAAGGAAAATTTGATTACCAAAAATGAACTAAATAATGCAATGAAAAAACTAAATAAAGAACATTAAAAACGTTGGAATTACTTGATTAGTAAGGAACGTAATTATAACATGAAGTGGACACAAAAGGAAAACAAAGTGAATTAATAAAAGGAGATTATTATATGAAAAAAGTTGTTTATTATGCAAGAGTATCAACAGAAGAAACAAATCAATTAGCCGCACTTAGCAGACAAAAAGAAGAACTTGAAGAACATATTCATTCTCAAGATGAATGGCAGTTAGTTGATAAGTATGTTGACGAAGGAAAAAGTGGTACGAGTTCCAAAGGCAGAAAGCAATATCAGAGACTATATAATGACCTAGAGGCAGACAAATTTGACATTGTTGTAATAAAAGATATATCAAGGCTAAATAGAGATACTTTGAGTTGGTATTTATTTATAGATAGATTAATTAAAAATGAAAAGAAATTGTTCTTTTATGATACTAAATCATTTTATACTACAGATGAACAACTTCTTATAGGAATTAAGGCTCTTATATCAGAACAATATAGTAGAGATTTAAGTAAAAAAATCAATATGGCAAATAAGCAACGAGCAAAGAAAGGAAGAGTTGTAACTAATGGTACGTTATGGGGATATAACCAATTTGACGGTCAACTTACTATTGATGAAGAACAAGCAGAAGTAGTTCGAAAAGTGTTTGAAATGTATGCTGATGGACTAGGGTTTAGAGGAATTGTTCAGGAACTAACTAAGATGGGAATTAGAAATCAAAATGGTAATGAGTTTTCATTAACCACGCTTAAACGGATGATCAAAAATGAGAAGTACAAAGGTGTATTAATTAGCAATAAAAAGCATAAAGATTTTGATACAAAAAAGATAAATGATGTACCAAAAGAGAATTGGATTATAAAAGAAGGTGCAGTTCCAGCAATCGTTAGTACAGAACTTTGGGATAAAGCCAATGAAGTACTTAGCAGCAAAAGAAAGACATATATAAAGGAAGGAAAAGAAAAAGAAGTAATCGCAGGATACTTTAAAGGAAGCTATGTTTATTCTGGTAAGATAAAGTGTGGTACATGTGGAAAGCCATATTGGCATCAAACTTATAGCACTTTGAGTAAAAAAACAAATAAGGAATATGATTTGTGGCAGTGCAGTACATATAGGTCTTTCGGAAAGAATACAGAGCATGGTTGTAAAAATCCACATATTAAAACGGAAGAATTAGATAAGATGGTTAAAAAAGTAATCTTTGATTTTTGGAACAATAAAGATGAAGTAATTGATAAAATTATTATAGTCCTAGATTCATCCCTTGAGGAAAATGGATCTAAAGATGGATTAATAAAATTTGAAGTTGAGATTAATAAGCATCAAAAGCGTAAAGAAAACCTTATTAATATGAGAATGAATGATGAAATATCCAAAGAAGAATTTATAACCCAAAAAGAAAAAATTGATGATATAATCGATAGCATTCACAAGCAGATAATAGAATTGGAAGAAAAAGATAAAGAACGTATTGATAAAAAGGAAAGATTAATTAATATTAAAAAGTTCTTAGGGGAAAAACTAAAAAGTCCTGATGGAATTACTGATGAAATTATACAGCAATATTTAAAAGAAATCACTATTAAGGAAGATGGCGAAGTACTCATTACACTTGATGGTGATTTTTCTTTTGCTTTTAAGAAGGAAGGGGAGGAGTATGTAATGTATTAAATTGAATTGTAAAAGTTTAGGCTAATGTAAAAATTCAGATATCTATCTTGATTTGCTTATATTTATTATATGTGATATAATAAATACATTGCAAAAGAATGTACCCGATGGGGTACCAGACATTTAATCAATAAATAAGATATTGTTAGACTCTTGTGATTTTTATTGCAGGAGTTTTTTGATTTAGAAATTATTGAGAAAGATTAACCGAATATGGGATTGAAATTTCAGAAAGTAATTCAGTTTAATTTGGGAGGTAGATAAAATGAGAACTGCACTTGATTTATTGAAAGAAGTAACCAATTTGGGGTTTGATCAACAAAAAAGCTTGATGCGAATCGATAAGATTCTAGATAAAGAGCTAGGGATTGAAATCCGAAAGCCGCTATTAGATGAAAAACTGTCTGATGATATCTATGGGAATATACTTGATGCTTTCAGAGAAGAAGCGATAAAACAATAAGAATTAATGAATCGAAATAACAAAGGATTGATTCAATAAAAAGTATAGTTCTGTAGGAGAGAGTATAGAATTTCTTGGCAATAGAAATAATAAAGAAAGGGAAGATAATAAATGATAGAAGAAAAAGATATTGAGTTTGAGCTCACAGAAGAAGTTATTAATGAATGCTTACAATTGATGTAAGTCTATTTAGAAAAAATGTAACACCTTGGAAAAATTCAAGGTGTCTTTTTATGTTTATAGGCATGCTGAATAATGCAATTTATATTATACAATGATTTTTTAAATATTAATGAACAAAAAGATACTATATATAGTATGAGTATTTTAGGTAACCAAAACTATAAAATCGATAAAACGTTTATAAATAAAGGTTTGTAGCAGTCAAAAATGAACCTGTGTCCGCTCCTGGATCGTATTGACATGAAAATTGAATTGTTCCCAATAAAAAAAGAAATATATTTGACAGAAAATAATCAATCAGAAAGCTCGGAAAGCATGCAAAAAAAAGTTTTACATGTACGTAAAATTCAAGAAGAAAGATATAAGGAAGAGATGATTTGTTATAATTCGCAATTATCTCCAAATTTAATTAAAAGATACTGTAAATTAGATTCTGGCGCAAAAAAAATATTAACTGAGGCTTTACAGAAATTAAGTCTCAGTGGAAGAAGCTATTATAAAATTATAAAAGTTGCACAGACAATCAGTGACTTTGAGGAATCTTCCTTTATAGAAGAATTACATATGGCAGAATCCATTCGTTATCACTGCGCTGAAAAATATTTTGGCTAAAGATGAAAGAAGAGGTATGTAGAATTGAATCATTCAAATCCATTTATCGCTTCCGTATATGAAATATGGTTTGACCGGTTGCAAGGAATTAATCTCTCTGAAAAGATAAAGTTAATAATAAAATATCAAGATTGTGCTTCCATTTACGCATGTGCAGATATAATTGGACTGAATAAAAATCTGGATGAAGCAGAGAAACAGATTATTTATATGAAAAAACATAAAATTGGATCGGTAAGTTATTTAAACGATAATTATCCTTTATTTCTTCGTGAGATGAATAATCCGCCACTGATGCTGTATTATAAAGGTAAAGCAAATCTTTGGAATACACCGTGCGTTGCAATTGTAGGGACAAGAAAAGTTTCAAATTATGGAAAAATAATTTCTTTACAATTAGCTGAACGTATGGCGAAATGCAATGTAACCGTTGTCAGTGGATTGGCATATGGTGTAGATACTTTTGCGCATAAAGGGGTATTGGAAAATGGAGGCAGTACCATTGCTGTGTTAGGATGTGGCGTAGATATTTGTTATCCTGCATCAAATAAAGCATTGATGCAAGAAATAGAAAGAAAAGGATTGATTGTATCAGAATTTCTTCCGGGTACTCCGCCTAAACCATTTCGATTTCCTTTGCGTAATCGTATTATCAGTGGTTTGTCACAAGCTGTAATTGTGACTGAAGCTGGTTTGTCAAGTGGATCTTTAATTACTGCAGAATTAGCAGCAGAACAAGGAAGGGATATTTTTTCAGTACCGGGAAATATTACTCAAAGAAACAGTATTGGTACAAATAAATTAATTCAAGATGGTGCAATTCCGGTTGTCACAGTTTTAGATGTTGAAAAAAATCTTGGCTTTACAGCAAAAAAAGAAGATAGTAAATTTGAGCAATCCCTTGGCATGGAAGAGAAGCAGCTTTATGATATTATATTGACAGAAGGAGAAACTACAGTTGATTTTTTATGTAAAACATTAGAAAAAACGCCGTCATACATCAATGGATTAGTGACTATTTTAGAAATAAAAGGTGTAATTCAAACTAGTTTTGGAAAAATTTTTATTGCAAAGTAATGAAATTCGAAATATAATCAATTTTTGTAACGAACAATCATTTCATATTATATTAATGTAGGAAAAAATTCTACATAAGAAAGACTGGATTGGGAGGAAACGAATGAGCAAATCCTTAGTCATAGTAGAGTCACCGTCAAAGGCGAAGACAATCGGTAAATTTCTTGGAAGCAAATATAAGGTTATCGCATCTGTAGGACATGTTCGAGATTTACCAAAAAGTAAACTGGGAATAAACATAGAAAATGGATTTGAACCTGAATATATTTCGATTCGAGGAAAAGGCGATGTTATTAAGGCATTAAAAAAAGAAGCTAAGGCAGCCGATAAAGTATATTTGGCGACTGACCCTGACCGCGAAGGGGAAGCCATTTCTTGGCATATTGCACATTTACTTGGTATCGATATCGAAAAGCCATGTCGAATTGTATTTAATGAAATTACTAAAGGAGCAATTCGAAATGCAGTAAAAAATCCTAGACCAATTGATCAAAGACTTGTTGATGCACAGCAAGCCAGACGCGTACTGGATCGACTTGTGGGATATAAAATCAGCCCACTTTTATGGCGTAAAGTTCGCAGAGGTCTTAGCGCGGGGCGCGTACAATCCGCTGCATTAAAAATAATTTGTGATCGTGAAAAAGCGATATTAGAGTTTATTCCAAAAGAATATTGGATTATCAGCGCTCTTCTTGGAAAAGTAAAGAAGAGTGAAAGTAAAAAGCAGTTTACTGCAAAGCTGGTTGAACAAAATGGAAAAAAGATTACAATAGAAAATGAGCAGCAAGCAAAAAAGATTCTATCAGAGATTGATAAGAGTCAATTTGTTGTAAATAAATTAGAACGCAAAGAACGAATGAAACGTCCTATGCCTCCTTTTACAACGAGTAGCTTGCAGCAGGAAGCATCCACTAAATTAGGATTTTATACTAAGAAAACGATGCTGATAGCACAACAGCTTTATGAAGGTGTAGAAGTGAAAGGTCAAGGAACCATTGGTTTGGTTACTTATATAAGAACTGACTCTGTAAGAATTTCAAATGAAGCACAAGAAGCTGTTACCGCTTTTATTACGGAACAATATTCTAAGGATTACTTAGGCAACCATGTATATTCTAATAAGAAGAAAGATGTTCAAGATGCACATGAAGCCATTCGTCCAAGTATTGTATCATTAACACCGGATAGCATTAAGGAATCTTTGTCAAAAGACCAATATAACCTTTACAAATTAATTTGGTCTCGTTTTGTAGCCAGCCGCATGAAAGCAGCGGTATATGATGGAATATCTGCAGAAATAAAGAATCATTCCTATACCTTTAAGGCAACGGGATCAAAGTTGAAATTTGATGGTTATTTGAAAATCTATAATAACAGTAGTGAAGAAGATGAAGAAAAGATGCTTCCTGATATGCAAGAAGGTGAAGTATTAAACCTTATTGATTTAATAAGCGATCAAAATTTTACGCAGCCGCCTTCTCGGTTTTCAGAAGCCGGACTTGTAAAGGATTTGGAGGAAAAGGACATTGGACGTCCAAGTACCTATGCACCGATCATTGCAACTCTTATTGAAAGAAAGTATGTAAACCGTGAGAAAAAAGTCCTGAAACCAACAGAACTGGGCTTTGTTGTTACTGAATTAATGGAAACCTACTTTAAAGAAATTGTAGATGCAGGTTTTACGGCTGGCATGGAAGATCAATTGGATGATATTGAAGTCAAGGATTTACATTGGAAGTCTGTCATTGAAGGCTTTTATTCAACGTTGGCAGAAGAACTTGAAGTTGCGGATGCAGCGATTGAAAAAGTACAAATTGAAGATGAACTAACCGATGAGATGTGTGAGCTTTGCGGAAAGCCAATGGCAATCAAACATGGTCGATTTGGAGAATTCTTAGCTTGCAGTGGATATCCAGAGTGTAAAAACACGAAACCTCGTGTTAAGAAAATTGATGTCAATTGTCCGAAATGTGGGAAAGATATTGTTGCTAGAAAAAGCAAAAATGGAAAACTGTTTTATGGATGCAGTGGATATCCGGAATGCAATCAGCTTTTCTGGAATAAGCCGATTAATCAAAAATGCCCAAAATGCGGTGCTCTAATGACAGAAAAAAAGACAAAAACAACGAAACTTTTGTGTTCCAATACAGAATGTGGGTATAAAGAATAAAAAAAAGGGAGGTCAATTATGGGAGAATTTCATGCTACAACCATCGTAGCTGTAAGAAGAAATGAAGAAGATATTTGCATTGGTGGTGATGGCCAGGTTACTATGGGTCAGACTGCTATTATGAAAAATAATGCTAAAAAAGTCCGTAAAATTTATAAAAATACAGTTTTAACTGGTTTTGCTGGTTCTGTATCCGATGCTTTTACTTTAACAGAAAAGTTTGAAAAAAAATTGGAAGAGCATTCCGGTAATTTAAAGAGAGCAGCTGTAGCTTTGGCACAAATGTGGAGATCCGATCGTGCAATGAGAAATCTGGAAGCTTTAATGCTTGCTGCTGATAAAGAAAGTCTGCTTTTGATTTCCGGAAACGGAGAAGTGATAGAACCAGATGAAAATTTTGTGGCAATTGGTTCAGGTGGCAATTTCGCATACGCTGCTGCGAATGCTTTATACAATCATACTGAAATGACAGCGGAAGAAGTAGTAAGGGAATCTTTACGTATTGCTTCTTCTATTTGCGTTTATACGAATGATCACATTTCCGTAGAAAAATTATAGGGTAAAGGAGAGAGTGAAAATGAGTCAATTATACAGCATGACCCCAAAGCAAATTGTACAAGAGTTGGATAAATATATTATTGGACAGGATCAGGCAAAGAAATCCGTAGCATTAGCGTTACGCAACCGCTATCGCAGGAGCTTACTTCCAGATGAAATGCGTGAAGAGATTACACCCAAAAATATTTTAATGATGGGGCCTACCGGTGTAGGAAAAACGGAAATCGCAAGAAGACTTTCTAAACTGATGGATGCGCCTTTCGTTAAAGTGGAAGCAACAAAGTTTACAGAAGTAGGCTATGTTGGTCGTGATGTGGATTCTATGGTGAGAGATTTGATGGAAGCTTCTATTCGAATCACAAAACAAAAA
>JAYFPL010000044.1:0-32532 GCA_034927775.1 Anaerovorax sp.
AATTATTTTTTATTTCTTAGAAATGGTATCTGACTTTAGGATACGATTTCAGTTTTCATTCTCAGAGATATGAAACATGAACTTAGGAGGAGAAAAAATGAAAGTAGCAGTATTAGGTTCTGGTAACGGAGCATGCACAGTTGCATTTGAATGGGCAAAAGCAGGACACAGTGTTAATATGTTCGATTTTGAGAATTTCCCTAAAATGATTAATGAAATTAAAACTGCAGGGGGCATTTATGCCGAAGGAGAATTAGAAGGTTTTCAGAAGATTGATTATGCTGGTCATGATATTGCTAAAGTTATGGATGATGCAGAAGTAATCTTAGCTGTTGGCCCTGCCTATTCAACGGAAGCCTTTGGCAAAGCATGTCAACCTTATGTGAAGAGAGGTCAAATCTATATCGTATGCCCCGGTTCTTGTGCTGGAAGCATTGTATTTAAAAATGCACTAGGTTTAGATTTTGAAGATAACATAGTAACCGTTTCGGAAACCTCTACATTGCCGTATGCAGTGCGTATTATAGGAAAAGCGAAAGTAGCAGTATACAATCGATTAAAAGGCGGTTACTTTTTTGCAACAATACCAAGTTGCTTAAATGATCAAGTTTATGACGTATTCGCCTCGGTATATCCTGAATGCAAAAAAGCACAAAACATATTACAAACAACTCTTCAAAATGCAAATCCAATCATACATCCATCTATAACGATTTGCAATACTGCATTGATTGAGAGAACACATGGTGATTTTTTCTTCTATGAGGAAGGAGTGACCGATGGTGTGGGTCGAGTTATTGAAGCATTAGATTCAGAAAGAATTTTACTTGGTAAAAAGTTAGGGGTAGAGATTATTTCAGATCCGGTATTGGGAAAGATACAAGGTTATCAAGCTGTTGAAAATTACAGTGAAGGTTATTCAAAGGCTCCGGGATTTAAAGGAATAAAGGCACAACCTCAGTTGGATTATAGATATTTTAATGAAGATGCTGGATTCGGATTGGTTCTTTTTGCAGATTTAGCAGAACGAATTGGATTAGATGTTCCTGCAATTGATGCAGTTTTAAAATTGTCTTCCGTAATAATGAGTAGAGATTATAAAGCAGAAAAAGCCAGAACAATGGAGAGTTTAGGGCTTACAAAATACAGTATGGATGAGTTGTTAAAGGTTTTATAATAGTTCGCTTGTAGAAAGCAGATTTAAACTCAAATGTATTAGGAAAGGTTATATCAGCCTTTCCTAATATAAATAATTATAATTTTAATTGAAAAATAAATAAATCTATAGGAAAATTCTCTAATAGAAAGGGAAATAAAGAAAGGAGCACTCAATGGATCATTATGGAATTTTATCGTTAGCACCAGCCTTTATTGCTTTGTTATTGGCATTTGTGACCCGTAATGCACTAATATCTATATTAATCGGTGTTTTTGTTGGGATAGTGATTACTGGTGAAAATATAGTAATGGGGTTTTCTTCTATTATGCAGAGTGCACTCGGCAATCCTGATTTTATCTGGGTTATAGCGATTGAAGTATTCATTGGTATTTTAGTCGCTCTATTTCAAAAGTCGGGAGCAATTCACGCATTTTCTGATATGGTTGGGAAAAGAAATCTAAAACAGCGTGGTGCACAAATAATGGCTTGGCTTTTAGGGATCTTCATCTTTTTCTCGGATTATTTTTCACCTTTGTATGTAGGGACAGTAATGAGAAATATCACGGATAAAGCAAAGGTATCCAGAGAAAAACTTGCATTCATATGTGATTCTACATCTGCGCCAGTTTGTACCTTAATTCCATTTTCAGCCTGGGGTATTTATATGGCAGGGCTGTTAGTTGGTATTGGAGCATTTACGGATGTTACCATTGCACAAGCGGCTGTTGTTAAAATGGTACCATATAATTTTTACGGTATTGTATCCGTCATCTTAGTCGGTTGTATAGCCAGTGGAATTATTCCGGATTTTGGACCAATGGCAAAAGCGGAGAAAAGAGCAAGAGAGGAAGGAAAAGTATTGGCAGAAGGAGCGCATCCACTCCTTTCGAATGAATTAGAAAAAATCCAACCGAATGAAGGCACCAAGCCGAATCTAATTCTTCACTTTTTTATGCCTGCACTTATTATTATTTGTATTACAATTGGAACATACATTGCATGGGGTTCTGCAAAAACTTTAGAGGCATTTATTGTAGCAGTCATGTATTTGTTTATTTTAATGTTATTTCAAAGAATGGGAACATTAACAGAACTCGTTGATACTGCGATTGAGGGCATTAAATCAGTAATGAATGCAATGCTAATATTAGCATTAGCTTATTGCATTAACAACATTTCAAAAGAATTAGGTACTGCAAACTTTGTAATCGAAGTAACAGAAAAATGGATATCACCGGGTATAATTATTGTAGCAGCATTTTTAGTTTGTGCATTTATATCTTTCTTTACAGGTACATCTTGGGGTACATATGCAATAATGACACCAATATGTGTACCTCTTGCATTTAGCGTTACGGGCGGTGAAGCAAATGCAATTGTATATGCAACAATTGCAGCAGTAATGGGCGGAGGGTGTTTTGGTGATCATTGTTCTCCGTTATCGGATACAACGATTTTATCTTCACTCGCTGCCGGAGCGGATCATATTGATCATGTTAAGACACAGATGTTTTATGCTTGTTGCTCCGCTATTGTAGCTTGTATTGGTTATTTAATCATCGGATTTACATTTTGTTGATATTATAAATGATTATAAATTAAATAAAGCATAATTTGATTCTATAACAAATAAATCTCTTATGATGTATCTCCTTTATAAGAGATTTGTTCTTTTCTAGCTTTATTGTAATTCTTATTGTATAATTTTGTTAATATCAACAAAGAAAGTAATTAATTTATTCTTTTAGGAGTTTATACGATAAAAATTAAATGTAATATTTGGATAGGAGGAATGGTTCGTGTTAAGTATTGGAGATTTAATTTTAAATAGCTTAGATTATGTCTTGATTGTTGATCGTAATTACAATATTGCTTTTAATACTAGGTACGATGAAAAAACAAACACTCCTATTTCTAATATTAAAAATGGTTTTATAAATCGTAATTTTTTTGAAGCATATCCAAATTTGAAAAGAGAAGACAGTTCCGTAGTTAAATGTATGGAAACCGGAGAAATTGTTGTATGTAAAAACCAGACATATCAAGATTACTTGGGTAGAGTTCGTACAACAAATAACGTAACGGTGCCTATCCTTCGAGGCGATAGAATAGTTGGAGTCGTTGAATTAGTAAAAGATGTTGCGAGATTAGAGAATATTGAATCGCAAAAAGCAGATATTGATTTTGATCGTTTAGTTGAAAAGATTCAAAAGGAATCAGGACTGATTACTTTTGATTCTATTATGACAAAGAATAAAGAAATGCTAAAGAATATTGAAATAGGAAAGGTTTTAGCAAAGCTTCCGAATCCTACATTAATTTATGGTGAAACAGGAACCGGAAAAGAGTTATTTGCACAGTCAATCATTCATTATAGTGGTGTAAAGAAATCAAAGGTTGTGGTTCTAAATTGTGCGACTGTACCGGAAAATTTAGTGGAATCCATTTTGTTTGGAACCAAAAGAGGTATTTATACAGGGGCAGAGAACAGAGTTGGATTATTTGAAGAAGCGGATGGAGGAATATTATTTTTAGATGAATTAAATTCAATGCCATACCATATTCAGGCTAAATTACTTCGTGTCATTCAAGATGGTACTTTTCGTTCATTAGGAGATAATAAAGATAAATATGTAGATGTAAAGTTAATTGGTGCAATGAATATAGATCCAATAATTGCTATGGAAAACAACCAATTTAGAAAAGATTTATTTTATCGTTTTTCAAGCAGTATGATTCGACTAGCACCATTAAGAGAACGCAAAGAGGATATTGATTTATTTATTGAGTATTATATTAAGTATTTTGGGGATTTATATGGAAAGAAAATACGTGGAATCACAAGAGATTTACGAAAAATTATGATGGAATACTCATGGGAAGGAAATGTCCGTGAATTAAAAAACACAATTGAGCTTATGATAGAGTTTGCAGATAATAATGTTCTTTTAAGTGAAGAACATTTACCAAAATATTTACAGCAGCGTATTGGGAAAACTTATCCTAATCTTTTTGAGAATAAGAAAGAAAAGCAGGATTTGATAGAAAAAGAAATCATAAAAGAGATAAGTGGTAGTATAGAAGAGAAAACGAAAGACGGTGCTATTTCATTTACTGATATAATAAACGAAGTTGAAAAGAATCTTATACAATCAGTTTTAGATAAGTGTGACGGGAATAAAAGTAAAGCTGCCAAAATGTTAATGTTACCACGTCAAACTTTAAAATATAAATTAAAAAAACTGGATATTCAATAGACAAATAGTCGAATCAGGTGAAATAACATAGATTGAAAAACAGAATTATAAAAAGGAGCATAGATTAATTTATGCTCCTTTTTATTTTTAAATAATAGTTTTATATTATCTTTGATTGCTTGCATTTAACACATTTTTAATTTTATGCTGCACCATCGCTTGGATAGCATCTCTTGCAGGTCCCAAGTATTTTCTTGGATCAAAATCGCTTGGATTTTCTACGATGTATCGACGAACCTCAGCTGTCATCGCCAAACGCAAATCGGTATCGATGTTTACTTTACAAATTCCATATTTTGTTGCGGTACGGATCATGTCTTCCGGAACGCCTTGAGCACCAGGGATGTTACCGCCGTATTGGTTACATCGTGCTACAAATTCAGGAAGTACGGTAGAAGCACCATGAAGCACAAGGGGCGTATTTGGAATCAGAGAGTGAATTTTTTGTAAACGTTCAAAATCTAAATATGGATCCCCTTTGAATTTATATGCACCATGACTGGTTCCAATCGCAATTGCTAGTGAATCTACGCCGGTTCGTTCTACAAATTCTGCAGCTTCTTCCGGATCAGTAAATGTTGCTGAACGGCTGTCCACTTTAATATTATCCTCAATTCCTGCAAGCTTACCGAGTTCAGCTTCTACTACAACTCCATGCGCATGTGCATATTCTACGACTTGTTTTGTTATAGCAATGTTTTCTTCAAATGAATGTTTTGAACCGTCGATCATCACTGAAGTAAAACCATCATCCACACATTTTTTGCAGATTTCAAAATCTTCACCATGATCTAAGTGAAGTGCAATATCCAAACCGGAATCTTCAATTGCTGCTTCAACCAGTTTTAAAAGATAAACCGGTTTTGCGTATTTTCTTGCTCCGGCTGAAACCTGTAAAATAAGTGGAGCTTGTTCTTCCTGTGCAGCGCTTACAATACCTTGTATGATTTCCATATTGTTTACATTGAAAGCACCGACTGCATGATCGCTTTTTAATGCTTTTACAAACATATCCTTTGTTGTTACCAATGCCATAATAAATCCTCCTTCAATGGCTTTACGCTATGTGAAAAGATAAGTTTTCACGTATCTCTATGAAGAGTATACACCGAAAGAGGGAAAGTTGCTATCCCTAATTGTCATTTTCATTATTGCTGTTAAGCATAGATAGAATCGGTCCCATGCTACTGATAAGGCCTTCCATATTTTGAAATTGCTTTACACTAGAAATGGTATTGCTTAATGTATCAATCTTTTTTTCAGCTTTTGTGTCAGCTAAAAAACCTTTTGCCGCATCCAGTGACTCTTGAATACGGTTAATTGAATTTTCTCTATTTGGTGGTAAGGTTCTCATCTGATTTAAATGATTGATTTTATCTAGTGCTTCGGTAATTGCTTTTAAACGGTCTAAAAGCAGTTCCATTTTAAATGTATCAAAATAGGCAATCGAAAAAGGCGACAGGAAGGATTTATGAAGCGATGGAACGTTTATGTAAGGATTTCTTTTCAAAGATGACTTTCCTCCATTAGAAAATATTAAAAAAACAATTAAAAGTAATAATGGATTCATATTAGCCTCCATTTTTATGTTTATTTACTATTCTATGAAAGTGAAGAGCAAAAGGTGCATATATATAAAGGAATCGTTAGAGAAAAAGGAGGATATTCTATGGATATTAATGAAAAGTTATTAAAGGAGTTAGCTAATCAAGTTGGCTTCTCCGGTGAGAATGAAAAAAGTGTAAAACGTGCAGAAAGAATGGCAGAAAATTATAAAGGAAAAGGGGAAGAAGAACTGTTAAAAGAAATTTTAAAGTTAAAACAAAGTATGAAAGCAGATCGTGCACAGTATGAGAAACAAATAAGAGCCATCCGTTCTTTGCGTGGGATGATGAACGCAGAACAGAAGGCTCGTTTGGATCGATTATTACAATTGTTAGAAGACGATTAACAATTAGTAATTGTAAATTATTTGATTAGAATTTGTACAATTTGTGCAGGTGTAGAGCCCTCGGGAATGATAAAGTTTCCGGCTTTTAGCTTACTTTCTGCATTGGCGGATGAAACAGCGTCATAAAACTCATTTTTATCTTTAATAAGACCACAATCAATTAGTGTCTGTGCTATTTTTGATCCCGTAGAACCAGATTCTATGTAAACAGAATAGTTAACTTCAGTAGGTTCTGCCGTTGTTTGATTGGCATCTGCATTGTTATTGCTTTTGTCCGATGAAGCTTCGGCAGGCTTTTCTTTTTCCGACTCTTTATTATTGTCTTTTGCGTCATTTGAATCATTTGAGTCTGTAAGATCACTGACTAAAACCGGTTCTTTTTTTTCAGATTCATCTTGTGCAAGAACAATCTGCGGATAAGCCATAATTGCATCAATTCTATTTGATATAATCAATGCTGCAATGGCAATTATGATAAGTACTACAAGGATGTCATTTTTATCATATAATATATCTTTTAACTTATTCATGTTGATTCCCTCTTTTTGATAACTATCGTCAAACTTCTCTTATAATTTATCATAATCCCTTAATAATCTCAATAAAAACACTTAATAGGATTATTAAATTTCAATTACAGGTTTCTTACATTTCCCATTTCTTAAAAAATGATGTATAATAGCAAAGTAATAATTGCATCGGGAGGAAGTATGATAAAATTAGTCATTACGGAAAACGAAGAAAATCAAAGGTTGGATCGTTTTTTGAAAAAGTACTTTAGCGGTGCTTCGTTAAGTTATCTTTATAAGTTAATTCGTAAAGACATAAAAATAAATGGAAAACGAGGCAAGGCAGAGACTATTTTGAATCTGGGAGATGAGCTAACTGTCTATATCAATGAAGAAGAGGCAGATCATCTTCAAAAATCAAAAAAACTGCAGCACTCTAAAAAACAATTTAATATTGCTTATGAGGATGAAAATGTTCTTATTGTAGAAAAACCTTTTGGTCTTTTGGTGCATGGTGATCAAACGGAAAAGAAGAATACGTTAGCCAATCAAGTCGTTAGTTATTTAATTGAAAAAGGAGATTATCGTCCTCGTATTGAGCGTACATTTGTACCTTCACCAGTAAATCGGCTTGATCGAAACACTACTGGCTTAGTGATATTTGGAAAAAATAATCGCGCTTTACAAACTTTAAATCAAATGATACGGGAAAAAGACTGCGTAAAAAAATACTATTTAACGATTGTTTCTGGGGAATTAAAGCAGGAGCTTCATTTAAAAGATAAGATGTCTAAAGATGAAAAAAGCAATAAAGTTACCGTACATAAATTATCGGATACTATGGACGGTAAGATTATGGAAACCATTGCACGTCCCTTACAGTATGCCAATGGATATACTTTGGTAGAAATTGAATTAGTGACTGGTCGGACGCATCAAATACGGGCGCATATGCAGAAAGCAGGGTATTGCGTAATTGGTGACGAAAAATATGGGAATACGAAGGTGAATCGTGAATTAAAAAATCGTTTTGGATTATCTACACAATTTTTACATGCATATAAGCTGCACTTTACTGATGCATATGAACCGGTAAAATACTTAAAAGGAAAAGAAGTCATCGCACCATTATCTTCCTATATGGAGTCGATTAAAAAAGATTTATTTGTACCAAAAAGAATAAAATAAGTAGTTACAGATGTAAAAATGAAAGGGAGTTGATTAATTTGAGTCAAAATGCCAAAGAATGGATTAAGGATATTGTATTTGCAATTGTAATTGGATTGATAATTATACAATTTATTAAACCAACCATAGTAAAAGAACACTCGATGATGCCGACACTAAATGAAAATGATTACATTTTTTTAAGTAAACAATCTTATACCTTTGGGGAACCAAAATATGGAGATATTGTTGTATTCCACAGTGATTTAAAAACTGCGGAAGGGAAAGAGAAAATGCTGATTAAACGTATCGTTGGATTACCGGGTGATGTCATTAGCATAGCAGACGGCGTCGTTTTTCGGAATGGACAACCATTGGATGAGCCGTATACCTTAGAGCAATATACTTCTACAATAATGTCGGATATAACAGTACCGGAAGATAGTTTGTTTGTAATGGGGGATAACAGACAAAATAGTATTGACAGCAGAGATCCGGACGTAGGATGTATTGAACAAAGTCGTTTGGTTGGTAAAGCATTTCTACGACTTTATCCATTCGATAAAATTGGGTCACTCAAATAATAAAGAAAGGGATGATTGTTTTGAGCCAAAATATAAAGGAATGGATGAAAGATATAGTATTTGCAGTTGTAATTGGAGTTATTATTATACAATTTATTAAGCCAACTATTGTACAAGGGCATTCAATGATGCCAACATTAAATGAAAATGATTATATTTTTTTAAGTAAGCAATCTTATGTGCTTGAAGAACCAAAGTATGGTGATATTGTTGTATTTCACAGTGATTTAAAAACTGCAGAAGGAAAAGAAAAAATGTTAGTTAAGCGTATCGTCGGTTTGCCGGGGGACGTTATTAGCATAACGGATGGTGTTGTTTTTCGAAATGGACAGCCACTGGATGAGCCCTTTACTTTAGAGCAATATACCTCTACGATTATGTCAGAGGTTACGGTACCGGAGAACAGTTTGTTTGTAATGGGGGATAACAGGCAAGGTAGTATTGACAGTAGAGATCCGGATGTAGGTTGTATTGAAAAGAGCTGTTTGGTCGGCAAAGCATTTTTACGACTTTATCCATTTGATAAAATTGGATTACTTAAATAAATAAGTTAATTAAGGGGAGAAAAGAATGAAGGCGGCAATTTGGGATTTTTTAAAAACAATATTAATGGCGTTAGTAATTGCCATTCTTATTACAAGTTTTATTAAGCCAACATTGGTAAAAGGTTATTCGATGTATCCAACCATACAGCCAAATAGCTACATGATTGTGAATAAGATTCCTTATATTAAGGGTATGCCACAGCATGGAGATATTATTGTATTTAAAGCACATATTTATATGGAAAACGGTGAAGAAAAGGATCTGATTAAAAGAGTAATTGGTATACCCGGTGATCGTATTTCTGTAAGCAACGGAGTGGTGTATCGAAATGGGGAAGCATTAAAAGAAGATTATACTTATGATGGCGTTACTCCTGGAGAGTTGGAAGAAGTTACTGTTGCAGAAAATTGTATTTTTGTAATGGGTGACAATCGCGGAAACAGTTTAGATAGCCGAGATCCAAGTATTGGGCAAGTGGAAATAAAGGACATTCTGGGAAAGGTTGTCTTACGACTTTATCCATTTGATGAAATAGGCTTTCTATAGAAAAAAAGGAGGTAATTGCAGTGGGACAAAAGAAACTGATCGCCAATAATAAAAAAGCACGACACGATTACTTCATCGATGAAGTTTATGAAGCAGGAATTGTACTGACCGGTACAGAAATTAAATCCGTTCGTCAGGGAAAAGTAAACTTAAAAGAAAGCTATGCAAAAATTGATGATGGGGAAGTGATGATTTATAATATGCACATCAGTCCCTATGAACAAGGAAATCGTTATAATGTTGATCCAATGCGTGAAAGAAAGCTACTGCTACACAAGCAGGAAATACGTAAATTGATTGGGTATACTACTCAGAAAGGATTGACCATTGTTCCGCTTAAATTATATTTGAATGATCGTGGTTTGGTAAAGATGGAGATCGCTGTTGCACGAGGAAAGAAATTGTTCGATAAGCGTGACGACATTGCAAAAAAAGACGCGGATCGTCGTATGGAAAAACAAATGAAAAAGCATTGGCAGTAGCCAATGCTTTATTTTTTTATTTCAATTATTATTTTCTTTAGTATATGAATATTTGATTATGTCATTTGCACTTTTATAAGAATAAGTATTTAAATAAGAATAACAATGCAACTATAATAATCATTGCATTTAAATCTTTTCTCTTTTCATGACCGCCAGTTAACTTTAATAAGCAATAAGAGATAACGCCGAATCCAATTCCATCTGCAATGCTGGAAGCAAACGGCATCATGGTAATGGTTAAAAATGCGGGGATTCCTTCTGAGTAATCGTCAAAAGGAATGTCCTTCAAAGGAACGGCCATAAACAGTCCGACTAAAATAAGTGCCGGGGCAGTCGCTGCACTTGGAACCATTAAAATAACCGGTGATAAGAATAAAGCAAATACAAAACAAATTGCCGTTGTTAATGCAGTTAGTCCGGTTCTACCGCCGGCTGCCATTCCTGCTGCGGATTCACCAAAGGTTGTAACAGTACTTGTTCCAAGACAAGCCCCTACTGTGGTTCCAATGGCATCACATAAAAGTGCTTTCTTTGCATGTGGAAAATTTCCGTTTTCATCCAATAGGTCAGCTCGTGTTGCGAAGGCTATTAAAGCTCCGGCTGTATCGAAAATATCAACCATAAGGAATGTGAAAACGACAAATAACATATCAGTGGTTAAAAAGTTTGTGAAATCAAACTGAAGAAATACCGGAGCAATGCTTGGAGGAGGACTGATAAAGGAGCCTGGAAGTTTTGTTACACCTAAAAAGAATCCGATGATTGTTGTAGTAATAATTCCCAGAAGCAGAGCGGCAGGAACTTTTCTTACAAGGAAGATTCCCGTGATAATCAAACCGATGCAAGCAAGCAATGCCGTTGGTTCTGAAAAATCACCAAGTGTAACTAAATTAGAGCTATCTGCAACAATAATATGAGCATTTTTTAACCCGATGCAGCAGATAAAAAAGCCAATACCGCCGGAAATGGCATTTTTAAGTGTTGTTGGCATTTTATTTATAATAGATTCACGTACGTCAAATAAGGACAATAGCATAAAAATGATGCCTTCAATCAGAATTGCCGTCAGTGCGAACTGCCAAGTGTATCCTAGATGTAAAACAACATAATAGGTAAAAAAAGCATTTAATCCCATTCCGGGAGCAAGTGCAATCGGAAGCTTGGCCCAAATTCCCATAAAAAATGTAGCTAAGATTGCGGAAATTGCTGTAGCCGTAAACACTGCTCCGAAATTCATACCCGATTCTTCTAAAATGATTGGGTTAACAATTAGAATATAAGCCATAGCAACAAAGGTAGTAATTCCTGCAATGATTTCTGTTTGCAGTGTTGTTTTGTGTTCTTCAAGTTGAAAATATTGTGCCAGTTTTTTAGTCATAAACGTCTCCTTGTCAAAAAATGAAATAAAATCGTTTTATTATATGTTTTTTTAGCAAAAAAATCAATGTAAAATATATCCATTAATATAAAATATAACCTCAACATTTAATAAATTTTTAATGGTTAAAATAATAATTTTAAGGTATAATGTATATGTAAAGCAAAAGCTTTATCACTACCTGGGGGCGTAAAGGTTTCGACGGGGGTGTAGAAGCTGGATAAGCGAGCCGTAGTTGCCAAGTCTACGTTAAAAGTGGCACGTTTAAATATAAACGCTAAAAATAATAACAATTACGCTTTAGCTGCTTAAGCAGCTGCCGCTAAGCGGCGCGTCGTCAGCTCCGATTCACCTGTAGGTCGGAAATCTGGCGTCAATTATACAGGAAAACTCTGTGTGAGCTCCTAGTAGCACAGGGGAACAATAGGATAGCCGAAATGATAGCCTGCTGATGGGCGATTGTTAAGGCGAAGCTTTAAATCACCAGCTGCGCTCGGAGAAAGTCCTGTGGAAATGCTTTCGGACGTGAGTTCGACTCTCACCGCCTTCACCACAAAAAAATAACCACCGAATTATAAAATATCGGTGGTTATTTTATTTTATAATTTTTAATAGGCATAGACCATATGTCCGATTTGTATAGAAATGGGTTTTGATAAAATCCATTCATTGGTACAGTTATCATCATAATAGAATTGTGCACCGTTTGTGGGGTCAACTCCACGCATAGCAGCTTTTGCTGCTTCAATGGATTCCGGTTTAGCAGGCTTATTGATCCATCCGTTTGCGACCGGAGTAAATTGATAATATCCGTTAATCTTTTGGTAGATAACATCCTTAATTGTATTTGCCCATAAACCACTTTCTAATCTATTTATCACGACGGCGCCCACTGCAACTTTTGCGTCGTAAGGTTCACCTTGTGCTTCTGCAGTAATCAACCTTGCAAGTAAGTCCAAGTCATTCTCAGATTGGGATTTGGTTTGGGACTGAGTACTTGGTATAGCTTGGGGAATCGAATTTGATGATGCTTCAGTTGGAGTAGCTGATTTCGCAGCTGTTTTTTTAGGTTTTGCTCTTTCAGTAGAATATGTATTTCTATTACTTGTTCCTCGGGATACGACATTTTGGACACCGTTATTTTGTTCATCAAGTGACGATATTGGTTTATCTTCTTCCGTATCAAAAGAAGCATCCGGTAACTGTTCAATATTTGAGGTATTGTTTGTTATTTCTTTATTTTTCGCTGATTTGGATAATTGACTTGCCTTCTGACTGGAATCAATGTCAATTAAAGTAATTGGTGATGAAGCATTAATTAAGAATAAAGTAATACTAAATATTAAGCAAATAGTTAAGAAGAATGGTCTGATTGCTTTTATCTTGTTCATGTTTCCTCCTTATGCCGTCTAGGCAAGCTTTTAAGAAATTCAACTCTATTACTATTTTAATAGGATAGCGGTGAACAATCTAATGGAAACATATGAAAATTAAGGTGAGATTTACATAAAATCAATTATAGTACTATATTAAAAAGTGTATGATTATATAGATTTACAAAAATAAAAATATAGGGCAAAAACCCTATATTTTATTTTGTAAAATAGATTTTAAAAAGGTAATAACATTAAAGGATTTTCTGCAAACGGAAACCCCATTCTTCCCACTGCCAAATGACAGTTCGTTTTGTTCCATTAGGATCAGTGACATAGTTCTCTCCTAATGTTTTTTTGTATTCACCTTCCTCAACAACCAATTCGTTTAGACCGTCACCATTATTATCTTTAATGTCAAAAGAAAGAATCGGATGATCTAAATTAGAGGAACACCATACATGACGGAATGTATTCTCCTTAAGTTGATATACAAATAGATGATTCTTATAATCGTTATCTTTTCCGGTGTGCCAGAATGGCTTCATCTCTCCAAAACTGCCTTTTTTCCAAAGGCTGACAACAAGATTAATTTCTCCATCATTATTGATATCTCCCAGAGAGAAACTGTCTATATAATAGTCATGGGAGGATCGCCAAATTTCCTGTGAACCTTCCTCCACAATAAGGACGTGATCAGTTAGATTATATTCTTCTGTTATACCATCTCCATCAAGATCTCCTTTCGTACAAAGCTGAGCGCCAAAGTTCCGAGAACCTGAAAGAAATAGAATGGATGTTAGGAGCAACAGAAGTAACAGCGGCGATCTTGAAAGAATCTTTCTATTTACCATTTGGATGATCCTTTCGGTGCTGTATAAGTTTTTGTCCAAGATGGAGAAGAAGGAACTTTACTGTTTTCCAGCATATCCTTCCATTTTTCGTTCGTCAGACGGTCGTCGGATGGCCATGGGAACTCATAATAGGAATAAACAGCACCTTTTGCAATACGCAGAGTTCCAGCAACAGGTACAACTACGTAGATATCACTGACATATCCGGTTGCTTCCTCAAGGACCTGTCCGTTGGGATCAGTTGCTACATCAGTAATTAAGGCAGCTGGATTTTCAACCACAGCGGATGGACTGTCCACTCCTTCGTCTTTTAACGCTTCGAGCCAGAAATGTTCTAGCTGGCCACCAAAGCTACGGATTAAATCGTATTCTTCATCACTAAGAGGCTGTTCAGCCAATTCTTTTTCGGAAATCGTTTTTAATCGTAAAGATAGCTCTTCAAGTTGCTCTAATGAAGCAGTTATATTCTCATCCAGAAGACCTCGGCTTTGCAATCCATCGATTGTCATCCTTGTCAGAGAGGCAAGACGCCCATAAACTGCTGGATTTGGTTCCACATAACCTCTATCATCCTGATCTTCTCCGCCCCCGCCCATTTCGGCATAAACCTGCTTTGCATACAGTACGGTATCATGTTTGAGCTCAGTCCAACTACCTAGATAAGTTTCCAATTGTTTGCGTGTCCAGCCTTGGTTTTGCATGAAAAAGGGGTATCCTTCTTCTTTTGGTTCGGTAAGAGGAGACAGCGTATAAAGCCAGGACCAATATAGATTTTGGGTTTGAGTCCCAACGTCCAGACTAGCAATTTTATCTTGAAGCTTTTTCATATTCTCAGGGTAATTCGTATAAGACGTTTCACCCATCTCCTTTAAAATAGAGTAGGCTTCCTGTGAGCCCATAGCTGCAGGAATATCCAGTCCTTTTGGGAGCATGCGGCGTTCCTTGCTGCTGTTTTCACCGACTTCCCGGTATATTAGGCGTTGGAAAATGGCAGCGTCCAATGTGAATCGTTGACCCATGAATCGAAATCCTTTTATGACCTCTTCTCGATCGGGCTGAATGATTTCATCATAGATCGGAAGGGAATTTATAACCGGAGGATTTAATTTTTCTATTTCGCTAAGGAATGTATCCCATTGCTTTGTATTTGCAGTCAAATCTTCTAGTGTAGGAATCTTACCGTAAACATCTTTTAACAGCGGATAATACTGGGTGAAGCCTAAATCATCGCTTTTTCCTACAAAAAAATTGGTGGGCTCGTATATATTGTTCCAATGGTTATAGTCGTTTTGATTACTGAGAAGCAGGGTAAGCAAAGCTGCAGATTTTGTTTCATCGGTATTGGAAGCGCGGAAGGTCATACGACCGTACCACATCATGGTCTTAAAATATGTTTTTAAATCATCAGACTTAGTGTAATGTCCACGGGGAATATATTGAGTGTAATCCTCATTTAGTATTTCTGTTAATTCGGAATTTGTATGGCCTATATTCATAACTGGGGATGGAATAAAAGTTTCTTGATGATCGGTAATCAATTGATATTCTACGTTCACTTCTTCACGTACGTAGGAAGGAATGACCGTCTCGGGATTTAAGAGTTTGGCTGCTACGGCAAAAAAAGCCACATTACGTATGGCGGAATTTTCCCAGTCTGTGCCCTTCAATGAGTCATATTGTTTCTGACTTTTTTCTAGCATGGATTTTGTTAGAGCATGTAATTCGTTGCTAAGGTTGTCCTTTTCTAAGGTTCTAAGTAGGTAATTGAAAAATAGATGGTAATTATGAAGCATTGCATCAGTTGTAATAAAATTAGGAGTTAAGTCGTAGCGATTCATCTCATAGGCAGTAAAGAATTCCTCCATATTTGTAGGAATTACAACAAAACCATTTTTAATCAAATAATCCTGTGCCTCGACAGAGAAAGCGAAGCGGTCTTTGTTGGTAACGTTGCTCAGATCGTCAGATACTCGGTAAGCCTTTATTAATGGATTAACGTCTACAGGGACTTCACGGTAGGACGCAAAATTGGTCTGTGAGACTAATGTTGGAATGGATTGATTTGCGGCTTCCTTTGTAGATGGTTGGCAGCCGCTCAACGTTGTCACCAAAAGGGCCGCCACGGTCAGACTAGCTATAATATTCTTTTTTTTATTCATATTTTAAACCTCCTGATTTATTTTTCTTTAATGATTTAATCGATACCTTTTTAGGATAATATGAAAAATGTCAGGTATTATTCAATTATAAAAATATTAATTCTTTGGATTTTTTGATTTTAGATTATCATAACAAATCATTCTTGTAAAATTTTTGTAATTATTTAATACAATTCATCCATTAATAAAACTAATTTTGAAATTAATTTCATAAATTTTTGAAATTAATTTCAAAATAATCTAAATATTAAAAAAATGATACTGAATTTTTGATTAAAATACATTAGAAATACTATAAGAAGTGCTGGCTTTCGGAGTTTACTATTATGGCATATATCTTGCATTAATATAAAGCATACGGAATATTTAATAATTCTTTAAGTTAAATTGAAAAGGAGGAATTTTTTATGAATGCTAGAAAGCCACATATGTGGGAGGCACTTCTGTCTTTTGGATTTTTAATCGGCGTAATGGCGATAGGAATTGCAGTGTTTGAGGCAAATCCTCATGTACCAATGCTTTTAGGTGCTGCATTTGGAGCAATAATGGCTTTACGACTTGGTTTCACATGGAAAGAAGTTGAAGACAGTATGTTTCACGGTATTGCGCAGGCATTGCAGGCAATTATTATTTTAGCAATTATCGGTATTTTAATCGGCGTTTGGCTTGTTGCAGGAGTTGTTCCTTCAATGATATACTATGGACTTTTAATTCTGACACCGAAGACATTCTTAGTAGCTACTGTATTAATTTGTTCAATCACTTCTTTGGCAACAGGCACGTCATGGGGTACAGCGGGTACAATCGGTATAGCATTGATGGGTGTTGCCGCAGGATTAGGAATACCAGCGCCTATGGCCGCAGGTGCAGTTATTTCAGGGGCCTATTTTGGAGATAAGATGTCTCCTTTGTCAGATACAACAAATTTGGCACCGGCGATGGCAGGAACAGATGTTTTCACACATGTAAAGTTTATGCTTAAAGCTACAATCTTAGCATATTCAATTGCAATTGCAGTTTACATCATATTGGGAATGAAATATGGTGCTTCTTCAAGTGTTGATTTAGGAGCTATTGATGATATTAAAGACGGTTTAACCAGAACCTTTACTATCTCACCGTTCCTGTTAATCCCACCTCTTGCTGTCATCATTTCAATGGCAAAAAAGATACCTGCAATTCCGGGTATCTTTATAGGATTGATCTTAGGCGCAATATGTGCTCCGATTTTTCAGGGTGCAAACTTTGGAGATATATTAATTTGTGGTTATGATGGGTTTGTAAGCAACACCGGTAATGAGGCAATGGATTCTCTCCTTACAGCTGGCGGACTTATGGGAATGATGTATTCTATTTCACTTACAATTTTCGCAATGATGTTTGGCGGGATTATGGAGAAATCCGGCCAACTTGAAGTAATTGTAAAGAAGCTTTTAACGTTTGTTAAGAGAGACGCCGGATTGGTTGCTTTAACTGTTTGTACTTCTATTGGAAGTAATGCAACTATGCCTGAGCAGTATATCTCAATTGTTGTTCCGGGCAGAATGTATGCTCCAGCTTACAGGGCAAGAGGATTGCATCCAAAGACATTATCAAATGCCTTAGAATCTGGTGGAACAGTTACATCAGCATTAGTTCCGTGGAACACTTGTGGTGTTTTTCTATTTGGTGTATTAGGAGTTCCAACATCTATGTATTTTAAATGGGCGGTGTTTAACTATTCAATGCCGATTATAGTAATACTTATGGCATATTTAGGCGGTATTACAATTGCAAGGATGAGTAAGGAGGAATTGGCAATCAGAGATGAAGAAGATGGTATTCTAAATACTGAAAATAAGGAAATAAGACAGAAAAATGCGTAATTAAGTGAAGTACTATAACTTGAAATCTAAAATTTTAAAAGATATACTTGAATCAGGGTTTGTGAACCCTGATTCTTGCTATAGAGGGCAGGCATATGAATAAAAAAAAACTTATAGTTCCGCTTGTACTGATAGCGATATTATCAGCCGTATGTATAAATGAATATTTAGAATTGAAATATAGTATAAGCTGGCTGCAATATATACAGTACTCTTCTAATTATACTAAGAAGGAAATTGAAATTCTTCATAAATATCAGCCGTTAATTTATGGCGGGAACATAAATGAGCCGCCGCTTGGAAATTATTATAAAGAAAACGGTCAATATATAGGACTTGTTGTTGATTATTCAAATGCTCTTTCCATTGAGCTTGAAATACCTATCATATCTGAGCCTATGATTTGGAATCAGGCATTGGAATCATTGAAAAAAGGTGAAACGAACCTTTGTGATATGGTTCCTTCAAAAGAAAGAGAAAAATACTTTGCTTTTTCAAATCCAATTTATAAATTAAGAGGAATCATTGTAGTTCAAAATGATGATATTACGAAATTAAATGATCTGAATGGTAAAAAAGTTGCGGTTCAAAAAGGTGATTATGCTTTGGAATGCATTGATGATGAGAAAATAAAATTAATTTATACTGATAATCTTGGAGAAGCATTAAATCTATTATTTTCAGAAAGCGTAGACGCTGTTATTGGCGATGAGCCGGTCATAAGATATTTTCTTAACGGACTTAATTTTGTGAATAATTACCACGTTTTAGAGAAACCACTGTATGAGACTTCATGTTGTTTTGCTGTACCCAAAAAACAGAAAGAGCTTATTCCAATTATTAATAAAGCGATTTTTACTATGGAAGCGAATGGGACTCTTGATAAAATAGAGGAGAAATGGTCCGGTCATTATACCGCTTTTCTTGATCATAGACAGTTGGCAAATAAAATTTATCTTACTCTGTTAGCGATGATTACAATAATGTTATCAATTGGATATGTCGTTTATCTTTGGAATAGAAGTCTAAAATTAAGTGTAGAGGAAAGAACAAAAGAGCTTAATCTTATGAAAAATGAATTACAAACTACATTTGACGGTATAGACGATTTTTTAGTAGTAATTGATCAAAATTTGATAATAAAAAATATTAATATCTCTTTTGCAAAATATCAGAAAATAAGTAAACATGAATTAATATATTCTCCATATACGAAACTGGATTTGCTTTGCGATTTTGACAAGCAGTATCCATTTATTCTTTCGGGTTTATTAAACGATGACATGGTGCTTGAAAACTTTGATGTATCTGTAAAATATGAATTAAAGAATAGAAATAGATTTTATAAAGCAACACTTTTTCCGCTTGAAAAAGGTCCTACAGGTGAGAGGAGTATTCTTATAATGATTTCAGATCTTACAAAAGCAAGGATTGAAGAGCAAAAGCTAATTCATTCAAATAAGATGGAAACAATTGGTGAGCTTGCAGCAGGTGTTGCACATGAATTGAGGACCCCACTCGGATCGATCAGAAATTCGGCATTTATATTAAAGAAAGAAGAAGAAAAAGTAAATGAAGGTAACGAAATAAAAACAATGGCACTGAATGCAATAGATAATTCAGTAAACAGAGCCAGTAACATTATTGATAATCTTTTAAAATTTTCAAGACTTACGCATGATGAAAAACTTTGGATTAATGTATATCAATCTATAACCGATTCGATAGAATTACATAAGAAGCTTATTAGAGAACATGAAATTGAGCTGACCATCGAATGTGAAAAAATGATAAAATTATTTACAAATGAGGCTGCTTTACAGCATATTTTGATGAATCTTATTCAGAATGCAATTGATTCCATGCAGAATGGTGGAGCATTAAGTATTTTATGTTATAAAGAACAAGAATTAGTAATTATTAAAGTAAAAGACAGCGGAACTGGAATCGAAGAAGATAAAATAGAAAGAATATTCGATCCTTTCTATACAACGAAGCCTGTGGGGAAAGGTACTGGGCTTGGGCTTTACATAGCTTATTCAGAGGTGAAGAAAATTGGTGGAGAAATCAAAGTGATGAGTGAAGTCGGAAAAGGAACTGAGTTTTATGTTATGATTCCAGATGGAGGCGACAAATATGACACCAAGATTAAAACTATTAATAGTAGATGATGAACCTGAATACCGAACACTTTTGAGAATAATTCTTGAAGGAGAAGGTTATCCGACTGATACGGCTGAAAATGGTATGTCGGCGATTAGTATGCTTGAGAAGAATGAGTATGATGTAGTTCTTATTGATATGAGGATGGCAGGAATCAATGGTATTGATCTTCTTGAGCATATTAATAAGCTTTACAGAAATATAAAATGTATTGTTATTACGGCTTACGCAACTGTAGAAAATGCAGTAGAGGTAATGAAAAAAGGTGCATTTTCATATTTTATAAAAACAAATAATCCACAAGAGTTGATATATAATCTTCATAATATTGAAAGTATAAAGAATATAAGTGATCAGAATTTAATTTTAAAAGATGAAATAGATCGTACAGATTATGTATTGATATCAAAATGCCCGCTCTTTCAGAAAGTGGTCGATTATTCGGAAAAAGCGGCAAAAACAGATGTAAATGTTTTGATTCTAGGTGAATCCGGAGTTGGAAAAGAGGTTATTGCGAGACACATTCACAAATGTAGTGAACGCAGAAATGAAATTTTTATGTCTGTTAACTGTCATTCTTTTTCGGATTCTATGCTGGAGGCAGAGCTTTACGGGCATGAAAAGGGAGCTTTTACCGGATCGCAATATATGCGAAAGGGTCGATTTGAAGCGGCTGACAAAGGGACTCTTTTCCTAGATGAAATTGGTGATATTCCTCTTGAAACGCAGGTCAAAATATTAAGAAATATAGAAAATAAAGAAATAGAAAGAATTGGAAGCAATAAAACAATAAAAACTGACTTTCGTTTAATTAGCGCGACAAATAAAAATTTAAATAAAGAAATCCTTAATTCGCGATTCAGGGAGGATCTTTTTTATCGAATAAGTACTGTAATCATTGAGATTCCACCTTTGAGACAGAGAAAAGAAGACCTACAGATGATGATAGATTATTTTTTAGATAAAGCAAAAAAAGATTTGAAGAAAAACATTGAGTCAATTGATGATAAACTTCTTGATGTTCTTTTAAATTATGATTATCCCGGTAATGTACGAGAACTAAAAAATATTATTGAAAGGATGGTGGTTATTGCTGAAAATAATACTCTGTCATTTAAAGATATCAGCCAATATGATATTTTTTCTAAATTCGATATTGAAACAGGTATGCTGTCTTTAAAAGAAGTAAGACAGAATGCTGAAAGAGCACATATTATCAAAATTCTTGAAAGCAATCATTTTGATATTGATATGGCTGCTAATGTACTTCAAATTACGTCCAGACAGCTATATAATAAAATTAACTTGTACAATATTAAAGTAAAAGGAGGTAAAAAAGAAGAACGTAAATAAATGAGTCTCTATAAAAAACAAATGATTAAAAAGGATTCAGGGCAGGTGCAAAATAAGAATATTTGTTGTTTCATGTTTAATAAGAAATAAGTGCAATGCATTTCATATATTAGAAAAAATCTAATATATTGAGGTGCATTATTTTTGCTTGAGGGTTAATATTTAAATGGATTTAATTAAAAAGAAAGGAAGAGAAAAAATGAATGAAAAAGATATGCGTAGGAGCTGTGTTGATTGCGGAACCATAAATTGTGATTTTATGGATAAGGAATATCCTGATTTTTGTCCAACAACAAATATGGATAAGGCGATTCTAAAAGATGCCATGGAACTTTATTTAGAAAATGAAGATAATAGAAAAATTGCTAATGCATCGGCAGAAGTGGAAGCGGAAAATTACTGTAAGATGACCAGAATTGAAGAAATTATGGAATTTGCAAAGAAAATTGGTGCAAAAAAAATTGGTATTGCAAATTGTGTTGGTTTACTTGGAGAAGCGAGAATTGCGGCTAAAATTTTTAGAAAACATGGTTTTGAGGTCTATGGAGTTGGGTGTAAGGTAGGAGCTCAACTTAAAACGAAAATCGGTATCTCTGAAAACTGTGAAATCGTGGGAAAAAATATGTGCAATCCTATTTTACAAGCCAAGATACTTAACAGTCAGCATACACAATTAAATGTAGTAATTGGATTATGTGTGGGTCATGATAGCCTATTTTACAAATATTCAGATGCACTAGTAACTACTTTAATTACAAAGGATAGAGTTCTAGGTCATAATCCTGTTGCTGCATTATATCAAGCAAATGCATATTATTCAAAATTACTTGATGACAAGTAAATAAATGCAGTTAAAGTAGATTTACACGTATTACCAATGGGTAATAATATATGTGACATAATAATTATGGTAACGATACTTTATGAGATAAAAGATTAGAGTGCAATTGGTAAAAATTTTTACGCATTAATCGTTCAATTAATAAAAACTGAATAAGATTTAAAACTAAACTTATTGCCTTGATGTTTGTTTTAGATAAAATAAAAAGTAGATACATTATTCTCTATTGTTGGTTCCATGTAAATGCTTGAAAGGAGAAAACAATATGATTTGCGAAAAATTAAATAATTGCCTTTTTTATCATGATAAAATGCCAATGGAAAAAGGCATTGGATCAATCTATAAGAAAAAATATTGTGAAGGAAATTACCGATTATGTGCAAGATATATGGTTTTTAATGAACTTGGAGAATCATTTGTCCCAATTAGTCTTTTTCCAAATATGACAGATGTTGCAGAAAAAATAATAAAGGATGAAAAAAATAAATAGTTTATTTCATTATCGCTTATTCATCATTTGATGATTATATTTTTTAAGGATGTGCAAATATGGAAGTATACATAGCAAGGCAACCAATATTTGATAGAAATATGGACATATATGGGTACGAATTGCTTTATCGGAAAAATAGTAATAACATGTATACGGGGATTGATGATGATCAGGCTACTGCTGAGTTAATCTGTAATTCTTTTCTTGTTTTTGGTATTAATGATTTAACAGATGGAACCAAAGCGTTTATAAACTTTTCTAAGGGGCTTATAAATAGCAGTGTTCCATTATTGCTTCCCCCAAATAATGTTGTTGTTGAAATTTTGGAACGTGAGGATACCACTCAAGAAATCATAGATGCTTGTAAAAGAATGCGTTCTATGGGATATATGTTGGCGCTGGATGATTTTATTTTAGAAGATAAATTTATGTCTTTAATGGATACGATTGATATTGTAAAGGTCGAATTTCCTTCTGTTAATTATAATATTCAACGTAATCTCATTCAGAAATATAAATCAAAGGTAAAATTTTTAGCAGAAAAAATTGAAACAAGAGAAGAGTATCAAAAAGCGTTTGATTTGGGATATGACTTATTTCAAGGCTATTTTTTCAGTAAGCCTTTTATTATGAAAACAAGAGAGATAGCCAGTTTAAATAGCAACCTTTTTAGCATTATTGAAGAGCTTAATAAACCGGAACCGAGTTATAAAAAAATAGCTGAAATTATTCAAAATGATCTTGGATTAACTTATAAGATTTTAAAGCTTGCGAATTCTGCATATTATGGGACAAAAAATAAAATTACATCCATTCATCAGGCTTTATCCTATTTAGGAATGAACAAAATTTATCAATGGGTATCACTGATGATGCTGAAAGATTTTCAAAGTGTGGAAAATTTGGAACTCATAAAGCTATCTCTTATACGTGGAAAGCTTATGGATTCTCTGGCAATAGAGCTAGGAATGGATACTTCAAATTCAGAGTATTTTTTCGTAGGTATGTTTTCTTTTATAGATATTCTTTTAAATAAAAATATGGAGGAAATTATAAAATGGTTGCCTTTTACAGATAATGTGAAAATGGCACTGCTAGGTGTTGAAAATGATCAAAGAAAATTATTAAATTGCATTATCAATTATGAATCAGCTACGTTAGATACAAACCAGTCATCCTTGTTTAATAAGATTAGTTCAAAAAGGTATATGGAATTGTATGTGGATGCGCTAAAGTGGGCAAGTAGTTTACAATATTAATTGT
The DNA here is from genome assembly GCA_034927775.1 of Anaerovorax sp. Classification (GTDB taxonomy): domain Bacteria; phylum Bacillota; class Clostridia; order Peptostreptococcales; family Anaerovoracaceae; genus IOR16. The sequence goes on from JAYFPL010000044.1 coordinate 23,947, forward strand.
TATTTATAAAATATTTTAATATAAATGAAAAAGAAAAATATGAGCATAAGACTCATGTTTTTTTGATATAAGAAGTAAATAAATGAATATTTAAGACAAAAGATATATTATATCGTAAATTGGCGATAAATGTTATAAGAACTGAATTTAGTCATTTAGGAGTGAAATCTATCTAAATTTATGATATTATGGAATGTAAAAGTTTTTAATTTAATTATAAAATTAGGAGAAAGTAACATGAACACTTCTATTATAGATATTGTAAAACAGACGGAGGATTTATTGAATTCTTCTGAAATATGTGGGAAGGAAGCCGTAAGGGTTAGGGAATTAAGTAATAAACTGAAAAATCAACAAATCACAGTTTCAGTTATTGGACAATTTAAGAGAGGAAAGAGTACTTTAGTAAATGAAATTCTTGGTGAGAAGCTACTTCCGGTAGGTATCGTTCCAGTAACATCTGCTGTTACCCGAATTCAATATGGAGAAAAATCAGCTGCAGTACATTTTGAAAATGGTATTATCCGACCCGTTGCTTTTGAAGCCCTGTCAGAATATATCAGTGAGCAGGAAAATCCAGATAACGAATTAGGAGTTTCCTCAGTAACATTACTGACTCCTTCTGAGTTTTTGAAGGATGGTTTAACCGTTGTAGATACTCCTGGTGTAGGATCTGTCCATAAACACAATTCTGATGCGGCTTATGCATTCGTAAAAGAAAGTGATGCAGTTATCTTTACATTATCTGTAGATAGTCCTATTAATGAAATAGAAATTGAGTTTCTGAAAAATGCAAAAGAATATGCGTCTAAATTTTACTTTGTAGTAAATAAGATTGATGTTGTATCCGAAGAGGAACTCTCTGCATATTTGAATTATTGTCGTAGATTACTTTGCCGTCTAATGGAGGTTGAAAGTATAAATATGTATGCAGTAAGTGCTAAAAATGGAGATGGAATAGTTCAATTAAAGGATAGCATTTTAAACGATTGCAGGGCTGCTGCAAAAAAAATAATTGAAGATTCGGTTGCTATGAAACTAAAAGATATCATTAGCTGTACTTTATCACAATTGGAATTATATTGGAATGCATTAAAAATGCCGATTGGTAGATTTGACAATCGATTCACTAAGATGGAGAGATATCTTGATGATGTGCAAATAAAAAAGAATGAAGCAGTTTTTCAATTTGAAGAAGAAGAAGGCAGGATTGTTAAAGAACTAAAGGAGATGCTATCCCTTCGTGGTGGTGGCATTCGACAAGCTGAAGAAGATTTGATTAAGATAGAATTGACTCAACTTTACAAAGAGGGAATTCAAAAGATTGAGGATGCTTGTTGGGAAATGTCCAATGACTTGGAAGCAAACTTGAATGAAATGAAGCTTTCATTGGCATCTACCGTATCAGAGCTTTTTGGTATGGAGTATCACTATGAAATTAAAACCCTTAATTTAAATAGAGATAGTAGAATGGACCATTCAGAAAAGAATATAGATGTAGAATTATTAGAGAAGACAATAGATAAAAATATTCGGTTATCTAAAGATGATTTTGATAGTATTTTTGAGAAAATGATTTCTGATTATACCATTCGTTTGAAAAACAATGTGTTAGACCTTAATAAACGATTTTCTGACGAACTGGAACAGCTGTGCAGTGAATTGCATACTACGTTAAATCGAATCATGATGTATAGAGAGACAAGCACCTATGTGGTTGCTAGAAGAATTGAAGATTTAAATATATTAAATAGAGAATTAAAAAAGCTAAGAAGTTTACTGTAAGAAGCGAATATAAGTATTCGTAATTTATGCTAATCTCCATAAGTTTGAAGGAACAAAAACACCACTGAAAATAAGTATATCAGTGGTGTTTTATGTTTTGCATATTACTTACTGTTTTAATCAATGACTGAAATAAAGATAAAATAATCACTAACATATCTTAAATATGCGTAGTGAGAAATAAAATCTCATAGTAAGAAATAAAATTTAAATAGTAAAAAGATAGGAGGACTTAAAATGGAAAAAGCACATGAAATTGATTACAAATTATATGGGGATGATATGCAGTTTGTGGAGATTGAACTGGATATTGAGGAGAGCGTATTAGCGGAGGCGGGGGCCATGATGTATATGGATCAAAATATACATATGGAAACCATTTTTGGAGACGGAAGCGGGAAAAACCAAGGGAAAGGCTTAATGGGTAAATTGATGGGAGCCGGAAAACGACTTGTAACTGGTGAAGGGCTGTTTATGACGGTTTTTACAAATATGCGGAGAGAAAAAGCGCATGTAGCATTTGCCGCTCCTTATCCTGGTAAGATTATTCCTGCTGATTTATCTGAATTTAGTGGAACTTTAATCTGTCAAAAAGATGCATTTTTATGTGCAGCGAAAGGCATATCAATTGATATTTATTTACAGAAAAAAATTGGAGTTGGATTTTTTGGCGGAGAAGGCTTTATTATGCAAAAACTTGATGGTGATGGCATGGTATTTTTACATGCAGGAGGGACCATCATTAAAAAGGAATTACAAGCTGATGAAACGCTGAGAATTGATACTGGTTGCCTTGTTGCAATGACGTCAAGTGTTAATTATGATGTACAGTTTGCTGGAGATATTAAATCCGGTCTATTTGGCGGAGAAGGCTTATTTTTGGCAACATTAAGCGGACCAGGTTTAGTATGGCTTCAATCTCTTCCATTTAGCAGAATGGCAGATAGAGTTTACAATGCTGCAGGAAGCAAGGGAAAAGGAGAAACAAGCGGTATGAATAATCCATTGTCGGAGTTGTCGGGGATTGCTAATTTATTCGGAAGAGATTAATTATAATACTAAAAAAATGTGAAAATTACATAGTTTAATAAAAAACATCACGAAAGATAAGTATGTGGTGTTTTTTAGTTTTTGATTATAAATGATTTATTTACAAATTTAAATAAATAAAGGTTAAAATAAAGCTTTTTTATCTTTATAAAAAAATAAAAAAATGTTATAATATAATAAAATAACGGAAAGGAAAAAACATGCATATGAGTGATTTTGAGCGTATAATTGAAAATGTGAATGCGACTATGAGTATGGAAGATATGCCTCTCAAACCGATTGATAAAGAGCGAATAAAAAAGTGCTTAGAGGGTTCGATTTCATTTCAAGATGCAGTTGAAATTTTAGTTACAAAATATTTTCGTAAGCAGACGGTATAGTTATGGACGAGATGTATTTTTATGAGTATGATCGGGACAACTATTATTGCTATCCAAATTCGAATACACTAAAAAATAAACTGAATATATTGGATGCAGATGAATTGAGGCATGTAGAACGTGAAATTACTGCACTTCGTACAGCACAAATTATGGTGGAAGGCATAGATGGGAAATTTGATTATGAACATTTAAAAGCTATCCATCATTTTCTTTTTCAAGATATTTATGAATGGGCAGGAAAAGTCAGAAATGTAAATATATCAAAAGGAAATCAATTTTGCTTATTTCAATACATTGATGAGCAAATGAATCATATTTTTTTACAGCTTAAACAAGAGAATTATCTAAAAAACTGTAAGAGTATTGATGAAATTGGAAAGCGGCTTGCATATTATTTAAGTGAAATGAATGCGATACATCCTTTTCGAGAAGGAAATGGGCGAGCTCAAAGAATGTTTCTAGAGAAACTTGCTGCATTCAATGGATATCGATTGGATTTTATGAAAATAAGTAGCAAAGAGATGTTGGATGCAAGTGTAAAAGCATTTCATTTAGATTATTCTTTAATGGAGTATCTAATCATTCGTGCTTTATCAAAAGAATAAAAATAATTATATAAATAATAAAAACGCATAAATATTAAATTTGTGCGTTTTTATTATTTATAATATATCAAAGGGGTTAAAGACAAGAAATACTAAATAAAATATTTATTTAATGATATAGAGAGCATGATATAAATTCAAGGATTCAAATTATCTAATTGATCAAAATTATTTAGATTGTTTAAATCAGCTAAATTCTCTTGATCTTCCGTTAGACTTGAAAGCAAATAAAGAGTGTTAGCTAGATAATAAAAACAATCTGCTAAGCGATCTAAATCGTCCGAAGACATATCTTTTGATATTATGTTAGCTGTAAATGTAATAAAAGTGCTTATTTCTTGCGGAGTCATGTAAATCACCTCTTAACAAAGTATGCGGGATACGGACATACAATGTAAAAAAAAATCTCTGAAATTTGAACAAAGATTATCGTAAATTGACGATGAATGAAAAAATAGCTAGAATATGATATAATACTTTTATAATTAATTAGTTGTTATAAATAAGTTAGAGGAATTTATGAAAAAGGTTATAATTTTTATTGTTCTATTTGGATTAATTGTGATTCCAATTATATGGAGTCTTATACAGAAGGTACCTGAAGGTACTTCATTTAAAGGTGATTATCATCAAGTAAATTCAATTGATTTCTTGGCTGATTTGACCTATCAAAAAGAAGGTAGCGTTCTTCATGAGTTAAATATTTTAACACAAGAATTGGATATGATTGAAGCGGCACAGGAATTTATTTTAATGGATATGTTTCTATTTAACGATGCCTATGATAGCAGTATTATGGAATATCCAAAATCAGTTGAAAGTGTTACGAATGCATTGATTGGGAAAAAAAGGGACAATCCCGATATGATGATTGTTTTCATTACAGACCCGATTAATGGGTTTTACGGTGCGTATGAAGAATCGAATATAAAGCGTATGAAAGAAAATGGAATTCAAGTAATTGTTACAGATTTAGATCAAATGAAAGATTCAAACCCTCTCTTTTCCGGATATTATAGATCTTATATCAAGTGGTTTGGAACAAGTGGTACTGGTTGGATTAAAAACCCTACCGATCAAAATAAGCCCAAAGTAACAATTCGGAATTTTTTAAGATTATTAAATCTAAAAGCAAATCATCGCAAAATTCTTGTTACAGATCAAGAGGGAATGATTACATCTGCTAATCCTCACGATCCGAGCAGTTACCATTCAAATATAGCTGTGAGACTAAAAAGTGAAGTCATTAATGATATCATTGAGGCAGAAAGAACCATTGCAGAATTTTCTGGAGAAACGTTGCCTTCTTTTGAGTATAAGCAAACAAATCAAAATTATGTTGCCAATACAAAAGTAAGATATTTAACAGAAAAAGCAATTTATAATCGCTTACTTGAGTGTATTCAAGCTACGGAGAAAGGAGATAAAATTCAAATTGGAATTTTTTATCTCAGTGAGTTTTCTGTAATTACTGCACTAGAAGAAGCCGCAGAGCGTGGAGTTTCTATAGAGATGATTGCTGACCCAAACAAAAATGCATTTGGAGTTAAAATGAATGGATCCCCTAATTGCCAATCCTTGTCCCAAATTGGAGATAAGTGGGATAACTTTAAAATCAAATGGTATAACATTGGCGAAGAACAATATCATGTAAAGATGGCTTCCTTTACTTATCCTGTGCATAATACAATTCTTTTGGGTTCTGCAAATTATACCAGAAGAAATCTAAAAGGATATAATTTGGAAAGTGATCTAGAAATTATTACTGTGAATGATTCAAAAATTGCTAGAGATATTCAATCCTATTATGAACGAATATGGAATAATGAAGATGGTCAATATACGGTTGATTTCAATACCTATGTAGATAATAGTTTTTTTAAGCATAAATTATATCAGATACAAGAATTTACAGGTATTTGCACCTACTAAAAAAAGAAAATGCTTTATGCATTTTCTTTTTTTTTTAGTTATTATTCAAAAATTGTGCTTGGTAATTCTTCAATATCTGTGATGGTACCTGTAATGGTGACATTAAAGTAAGTTCGATCCGTTGCAAGATTTACGTCTGTGTTTGCTAGATGGTCTGGTGTTAATAAACGGATAACCGGACGAAGAATGTGTTCCTGTGAGTTCTGAATTACAACAGCTAAGGAACCATTGCTAAGTTGAACGATAGTACCAACTGGATAAGCCGCAATGATTTTAAGGAATGCTTTTAAAATGTCATGGTCAAAATGGGTGCCCCCACATCCCATCATATACTCTACTGCTTCGTTCGGTAACCATGCTCGTCGGTAAGAACGAGACGAGGTTAATGCATCATAAACGTCAGCTAAAGCTAAAATACGTCCGTAAATTGGGATGTTATCACCTTTTAACCCATATGGATATCCAGTACCGTTGTATTTTTCATGGTGACTTTCTATAGCAGACAACACAATATTAGGAATTTTTTGGCTAAATTCCAAACGACTGACTGCTTTTTTTGGATGTGTTTTAATTTCATTAAATTCTTCTGGGGTTAAGGGCCCCTTTTTATTGATAATATCTAAAGAAATATCTAATTTTCCAATGTCATGAAAAAGCCCTGCCATAGCAAGCTGTAGAAGAAGATTTTGTGAATAATTAAGCTGCATACCAATTAAAACACTTAAAGTACCTACATAAATACTGTGTGAGTAGGTATAGGTATCATAATCCTTTATATCAATGATGTTTAGTAAAAACTCTTCTTTTGAAGCTATGTAATTTAATAAATTTTCCGCAATGTTGCGCATGGAATCAATTGTAAAAGAAGAAAGTGGTACATTATGAATGTATCCGCTATAAAGCGTTCTCAAATCATTTGTAACCTGCTGTTTTACCTCTGGCTCAATAAACTCTTTCACTTCGATGTCGCTTGCAAATTTACTTTCGATATACACACCGCAAATATTCAATTCAGTAAGCTTTCTTATCATTGCTGGAGATAGCTGCTGGCCTGCAACGATAAGCGGAAGACATGTCGGATGGTAATATACCGATCGTGCAAGTACCATACCTGGTTGTAGATGCTGCAATGGAAGATATATCATTGAAACTCCTCAATCCTTAAAAATATTTCCCCTAATTTGGGAATAATGTTAAATAAACTAATTAATAATATAGCATAAAATAAATTATTTTTCTACATATTAATACAGATAATTACAGCATTTGTGTGATTATTCCTGCAATTTTTTCTTATCTAGGATTTCAATACCTCCACGAAATAAACGTACAATTCCTTCACTTTGAAAGTATTTCAACATACGGGTAACAACTTCCCTAGCAGAACCAATATTATTTGCAATTTTTTCATGCGTAATCATTATAGTATCACTTTGTTCAATATTGGATTGCTCTAATAAAAAATTAGATAGACGACGATCGAAGCTGGCAAATAAAACTTGATCAATAACCCACATTACGTCAGAAAAGCGAGATTCCATCAAATCGTTCATGAATGCTTGCACAGAAATGGCTTCGTTTGCAAGTTGACGATAAGATGCTGTTGGTAAAAGAAAACAATCTGTGTCTTTTTCAATTTCAACGTAAACATCAAAAGTAATGTTTCGCATTATGCAGGAAGCAGAAAAAATGCATACATCTCGATCAAAAAGTCGGTATAGAGTAACTTCTCTTCCGCTTTCAGAAATCATGTATACACGGAGCTGTCCTGATTGGATTAAGAATAAACCGGAACAATTTTCTGAACCAGTATGTAAGGATTCTCCAACTGAAAAGTGTTGCTTTACAATATCTTTTTTTAGAGAATCCTGTTGCACTGGTGTTAAATGGTTCCAAAAAGGCAAGGTAGTTTGAAAAAATTCAATTTCTTTGCTTGTAAAAGGCATATGATTGACCTCCTTTATTGGATTAAATTATACCTTATCAAAGCCATTGTTACAAGCAAAGCAAACATTGAAAAAATCAAACTAAGATAGAGAGTTGTTTATTTTAACATTTGGATAAATTCTTGTTTAGATTTTACGCCGACGGATGTACGTGTGCATACACCATCTTTGAAAATCATAACGGTTGGAATGGACATAACCCGATATTTTCTTGCAAGATCCGGCTGTTCATCCACATTAATTTTAGCAACAATTGCTTCCCCTTCGATTTCTTGAGAAAGTTCTTCCATAATAGGGCCAAGCTGTTGACAAGGTCCGCACCATGGTGCCCAGAAATCCAACAAAACCGGCTTATTGCTTTTTAATACTTCCTGTTCGAAATTATTTTTTGTAATCTTCATTGTCATATCATTTCTCTCCTTTACATTCACATTTTTTAAGAGTGATTTTTCACTAACATTTTTAATTTTGCAGCCTTGAAGCTGTTTGTTGAGATAAGTATAAGTCTAAAAAAATAGTTTTTCTGTAACTTAATCACGAAAAAATAATGAAATAAAGTGACTTTGTCACATACAAAAAAAATAAAATTGGCTATGCTAAGTAAAGAAAAAAAGATTTTGATTCTTAAAATAAAGAAAGGATGGCACAAAATGAAAATATGTATTGTTGGAGGCGTAGCAGGTGGTGCAAGTGCGGCAACACGTTTGCGTCGTTTAAATGAAAATGCGGAAATCGTTTTGTTTGAAAAGGGAGAATATATTTCTTATGCAAATTGCGGCTTACCTTATTATATAGGAGGAGTAATTAAAGAAAAGGAAAACTTAATTGTCACGAAGCCGGAATTGTTACGAAATCGTTTTGCTGTAGATGTAAGAATAAAAAGTG
>JAYFPL010000161.1:0-15843 GCA_034927775.1 Anaerovorax sp.
GTTTGATTTCACCCAGTATCATAGGAACTGCATACGTGGAAAACATGACACCATAACTCGCATCAAAGCGATCCACAGCCTTCAGCAGACCAATGTATCCCAACTGGAGCAAATCATCCAATTCATAACCTGCTCCAATAAACTTTAATGCGATACTTTTTACAAGTCCCGTATTTTGATAAATAAGATCTTCTTTTGCGTCTTCCTCACCACGTTGGGCCCGCGCAATCAATTCATATGTATCTTCTTTGCAGGAATAAGCATTCTCGGCACTCATACCAGCAAATCCAATTGTTTAATCATCATCACCTTCGTCCCCTGCCCCGGCTTTGATGTTATTTCCAAACGATCGGTAAAGCTCTCCATTACCGTAAAGCCCATACCGGAACGTTCCTCTCCTGCTTTCGATGTATAAAGCGGCTCCTTTGCTTTTTCAATATCTCCTATCCCGACACCTTCATCTGAAACAATCATAATTAACTTACGATCCTCCGTAGTTTTTACCTCAACAGTAACAATACCATCTTCTGCGTCGTCATATGCATGAATGATGGCATTACTTACCGCTTCCGAAATTGCCGTTTTGATTTCCGTTAATTCCTCAACCGTAGGATCTAATTGTGCTGCAAAAGCGGCTACTGCCGTACGAGAAAAGGCTTCATTTTCCGAATGGCTTGGAAATTGTATTTTAATTTCATTTTTATATTTCATCCGTCCGTCACTCCCTTCTACTCTTCATGATACTTTGTTTCACTGCAAATTTTCATGGCTTGTTCTACGGTGTCACAATAGGGTGCAATGGTAAAAATCCCCGACATTTCCAATATACGCTTTGCATAATCATTGCATTCCGAAACTATAACAACTCCACCCATTTCTTTCATTTTGTTATATCGACCCATAACCACGCCAATACCTGCGCTATCCATAAAGGTGACACCTTGAAAAGAAAAAATAAGATTCTTTCTTTCTGAGGTGCCAATCGTCTGATCAATCTTTTCTCTGACTTCCGCTGCAGTATGATGATCGAGTTCTCCTTCTAATCGAACAATCAAGCTGTTTTTCCTTATTTCTGATGTTAATTTCATAAAAAAACCCCCTCCCTTCTAGATTATACCGCTGATTTTTCAGCTTGTCCTTAAGAGAAAAAGGGGGTTGCTTTGTATTTTTGTCGAATTAATGCGGAAAGTACAACCGAAAATTTACGTATTGTCCCGTATCTACCATAATGATGTATGCAGTATAATAGCAATCCTTCTTTTGAGAGTAAAGATTTGCCGCCTTAATACGACCCTTCTTAAGAAAAGCTTCTACCATAGGCTTTGTTAGAGGCTTCTTTCTTTCTTCAAAGAAACGTTCTTTTTTCCAAATTACAAAATTGCAATCTCTTCCTGCTTCACAATAGTAGTTCGTTCTTCCTTCATAAATATTTTTTCCGCATCTTGGGCACTTACCGATAATTTCACGACCTTTTTCATCTACTTTAGATTGATACGCACCGATCAAGTCTTCCACAAACAACTCAATTTCGGAGAGAAATACTTCCGCCTGCAAATCACCTTTATAAATCCATTCTAATTTTTGTTCCCACTCTGCAGTAAGTTGTGCACTTTTTACTTTTTCCGGAACTGCTTCTACCAGGCGATACGCTTTTTCAGTTGGGATTAAGTTTTTTCCTTTTCTTTCAATAAATTCTGTTTTTATAATTTTTTCAATAATTCCTGCTCTAGTTGCCGGAGTACCAAGTCCTGCTCCGGATACTTCTTTCTTTAAATCTTCGTCCTCTAAAGTTTTCATTGCATTTTCCATTGCAGAAAGTAGCGTATCTTCCGTATAAGGCTTTGGAGGACTTGTCTTATTTTCCTTAGAAGTAATCTTCACATTAGGGATACAGTCGCCTTCCGATAATTGAGGCAGAATTTGATCTTCCTTTTCCGTTTTTTTCTTTTTCTTTTTCGTTCTCTCTTGCAAAGTTTCTGTTAATTGTTTATGTATTTGCTTAAATCCGTTTTCTGTGATTTGTCGTCCGGACGCTTTAAACTCTTCTCCTTCAATCGATAAAACAATTTCTGTTTTAATATACTCATGCGATAAATATACCGATTCCAACAAACGATAAACAATCAAAAGAAAAATACTTCCCTCTTCCGGTGTCATTTTCACCTTAACTTTTGATGCTTCTATTGTTGGTAAAATTGCATGATGGTCAGTTACTTTTTTATCATTAATTAACCGTTCTAAATCAGGATCTACATTTTGATATGCAGATTTGATTTCTTCCTTCAAATAAGAAGCCTGTAAAATTCCTTTCACGATCTGCTGTGTTGTTTCTTTCATATCAGAAGTTAAATAACGGCTATCTGTTCTCGGATAAGTTACCAATTTTTTTTCATAAAGATTTTGCGTAAAGTCTAATGTTTTTTGTGCTGAAAATCCTAATAATTTATTGGCATCTCTCTGCAGCGTCGTTAAATCGTACAATGCCGGTGGATTTTCCTTTACCGGTGACTTTTTCATTGAAGTTACAAACGCATCTTTCCCATTACATTTTTCTACAATACGCTTACTCTCATCCTCTGTTTCAACTCGATTTGTTGCAGAAAAATCCTTACAATCTGCAGTTAATATGTAATAAGGCTTTGCATCAAATTGATCAATGGTCTTTTGACGTTCTACTATAAGATTTATTGTCGGAGTCTGTACCCTTCCAACATTCAAACTGGTATAAGAAAGACAGCCAAATAGTCTTGAAAAATTAATACCCACAAGCCAATCAGCTTGCATTCTTGCCAAAGCAGCTTGATATAAGCGATTATATTGCATGCCTGCTTTTAGCTTTGCAAATCCGTCTTGTATGGCTTTCGTTTCCATAGAACTGATCCAAAGCCTTTGAAATGGTTTCGTACATTCTGCTTGATGATAAACGAGACGAAAAATCAATTCTCCTTCTCTTCCGGCATCTGTTGCACAAATAATTTCTGTTACATCCTCACGATCCATTAAATTTTTAATAATTACAAATTGACTTCTTGTGTTTTCTGTTACTTTATACTGCCATTCTTTCGGAATAATCGGCAAATCAAAGATATTCCATTTCTGATATGCTGTATTATAAGCTTCCGGCATTACAGTTTCAACCAAATGCCCAACACACCACGAAACCAAATAATCTCCTCCTGAAAAAAAACCATTTTCCTTCTTAGAGGCCCCAATGACTCCTGCGATTTCTTTTGCCACGCTGGGCTTTTCTGCGATTACAAGCTTCAATAGTCTTGCTCCTTTTCTTTAAGCGATCACTCTTCCCCGTAAATCATGACAGATTCTTTGCTTTCCAATGCCGCCTTGATTAATTCTTCCACATCTAAACGACTTTCCGATTCTAAAATTTTATCCAGCTTTGGTTTTGTCGCAGGATGCTTTGGTAAAAATACCGTACAGCAATCTTCATATGGTAAAATCGAAGTTTCATAGGTACCAATCTGCTTCGCAATGTCCATAATATCTACTTTATCCATAGCAATTAAAGGACGCATTACCGGCATCTGAACGGATGCGTCTGTCACAACCAGAGCTTCGGCAGTCTGACTTGCAACTTGACCAATATTCTCACCCGTTATTAACATCAAACATCCGTTTTCCTTTGCAACAGCCTCAGCCAAACGCATCATAAAACGTCGCACTAAAATTGTAATTTCTTCTTCAGGGCAGTGCTGCACGATTTCTTCTTGAATTGGTAATAAATTAATGCTATGAATTCGAATTCTTCCACAATATCCGGCCACAATGCGAGCTAAATCCTGAACCTTGTCCCATGCCCTTTCACTGGTATATGGATAAGAATGAAAATGTATGGCTTCAATCATCATACCTCTCTTAGCCATCATAAATGCTGCCACTGGACTGTCTATTCCTCCGGAAAGCAATACTAACCCTTTTCCATTGGTTCCCAGAGGGAGACCTCCGAAACCAGAAACCTTTTGTTCAAAGACATATGCCTTTTCTCTTCTTACAGAAACAAATAATTTACAGTCAGGATTGTGAACATCTACCTTTAAAACCTTACACCCAATTAAAACCTTTGCTCCAATAATTCGACCGATTTGCGGAGATTCTATTGGGAAAGCCTTATTTGCTCTTTTTGCATCCACTTTAAATGTTTGTATTCCCTTTTCTTCAATGAGTTCAAGCATATAGGAAACAGCAACCTGTCCAATTTTATCTAGGACTTCTTCTGCATCTCCCTCAGAAATATCAATTTCGACAGCAGGGCTAATGGAAGCTACGCCAAACACTCTGGATATTTCTCTTGTAACAATATCTTTATTTAAATCAATCGGAGTCTTTACAAAGATAAGGCCTTCCTCTCTTCGTACTTCGATGTTCTGAAATTTTTTCATTACTTTTCGAATTCGATCAACCAACATCCGTTCAAAATAAGGTTTGTTCATTCCTTTTAGCGCAACTTCTCCACAACGTACAATATACGTATTTCTTTCTTCTGACATGACTCCTCCTATTATCTTCGGTTTCTTCCGATTGCACCACGAAGCTTACGCATCGTTTCCACCGCTTTTTTTACTTCTTCCAATACATAGTCCATTTGTTCAATTGTATTATCTTCACTAAAACTAAATCGGATAGCACCTTCCATTGCCTCATCTGACAAACCCACTGCCCTTAAAATATGACTGCCCTTCTTTTTCGAAGAACAAGCTGATCCGGTTGAGACATAAATTTCCTTTTGCTCTAACGAATGCAGCAACACTTCAGCCCGGCACCCTAAAAAACTCACATTTAAAATATATGGACCGCATTCATCATCGCTTTCGGGGCTATTGATTCGAATGTTTGGTATTGCCTCTTTGAGTCCCTCAAGCAAATGAGTTCGAATTTGTATTACATGAGTTCTTTTTCTTTCAAAGTCCTCAATCGATATCTGTGATGCACTTCCAAGACCGACAATTGCGGGTACATTTTCTGTACCCGAACGAAAACCCTTCTCTTGTCCTCCTCCATAAATAAACGGCGGAATGTGTATGCCACGATTTACATACAACGCACCAATCCCTTTTGGGCCATGAATCTTATGCCCGCTTAAAGAAAGAAAATCTACAGAATTGCCAGCAAAATTGATTTTTTCCTTTCCAAAAGACTGTACCGCATCTGTATGAAATAGGGTGTTTTCTCGTTTCAAAGAACCAATTTCGGAGATCGGCTGTATTGTTCCCAACTCATTATTTACATGCATAATGGTAACCAAAATGGTTTCCTCATTCATTTCATCTGCCAATTGTTCTAAATTAAGCCTTCCCTTCTGATCAACACCAATATAAACAACATGAAAACCTTCTTTTTGTTCTAAATAACGACACGCCTCTAAAACAGCCGGATGCTCTATTTGCGAGGTGATTATTTTTTTCCCTTTTCGTTTTCTAGCCTGAGCTGCACCGAAGATAGCCGTATTATCACTTTCGGTTCCACCGGAAGTAAAATAAATCTCTTCTTCTTTCACATGCAAAACATTTGCAACAGCCTTTCTTGCAGTTTTCAATTCTTTTTCAGCTGCAATACCCAGACGATGCAGAGAAGATGGATTTCCAAAACAGTTTTTCATGCAGTCTGCCATGGTTTCGGTTACTTTATCATATGGCTTTGTTGTAGCACTGTTATCTAAATATACAAACATTTCTATACCTTTCACTTCGGATTATTCCGTATATTTCTTTTTTTGTAACTTTTATTATACCATACGTGCAAACCGCTACTCCGGTTTGCTTCACACCGGTACAATAAATACATCCAAGTCAAAATTTGAGAATTTTGCTACCTATGTGTACTTATTATACCCCGTTTTTTATTGAAACTGCAAGGTGAGATGAAAAATTGACAATGCATTTTATTTCAATTAAAATGAAGGAGAATTTAGAAACGTCAATCAGTCTGAAAAAGGTATGCGATAAAAGGGTCGCAGAATTCGTTTTTTCAATTGACGGTGAGAGGAATACCATGATTGAAAAAAGCAGTTTTAGGGAAATGAACGAAGGCATTTTGCTCGATTTAATTCTTAATGCCACGAATGAAGCGATTGTTGTCATAAACAAAGAAGGCATTATAGAAATGCTTAGTGACTCATACGCTGAATTTCTAAAAGTAAAAAAGGAAGAAGCAATCGGAAAGCACGTATGTGATGTGATTGAAAATACAAGATTACACATTGTTTTAAAAACAAGAAAACCTGAAATTGCACAAATGCAGCACATTAACGGACAAAATATGATTGCTACACGTGTACCAATTATCAAAGACGGCGAACTAATCGGTGGTTTTGGAAGGGTTTTATTTAAAAACCTGAAAGAACTTCATGGATTATATTCGAGAATCAATGAAATAGAACAAGAACTTAATCTATATAAAAATAAATTTGGAAAAATCAACGCTGCCAAGTATACCGTTAATGATTTAATCGGAAACGGTGAAACAATGACTGCCCTAAAGGAAACCATTATTAAAATTGCAAAAAATAATTCTAATGTTTTAATTTTTGGGGAAAGCGGAACCGGAAAAGAACTCTTTGCTCATGCCATTCATAATGCAAGTAAACGAAGTCAGCAACCATTGATTTGTCTTAACTGTGCATCAATTCCTGAGAATCTTATAGAATCCGAACTCTTTGGATATGAAGAAGGATCCTTTACCGGTGCAAAAAAAGGCGGACGTTCCGGTCTCTTTCAGGCTGCAAATAGAGGAACGTTGTTTTTAGATGAAATCGGTGACCTTCCAATGCAAATGCAGGTAAAACTGCTTCGTGTCCTTCAGGATAAAGAAATTCAAAAAATCGGCTCTCACGTGAAAGAAAAGATTGATGTACGCATCCTTGCTGCAACAAATAAAAATCTCTATGAAATGATTGAACAAGAACAATTTCGATCCGATTTATTTTATCGGTTGAATGTTATCAGCATTACCATCCCGCCATTACGTGAACGAAGAGAGGATATCCCTCTTTTAGTCGATGCTTTAATTGAAAAACTTTCACAAAAAGAAGGTGTCCTTGTACAAGGTATCTCCAGTCGTGCGATGGAATACTTAAAGCGTTATGATTGGCCGGGTAATGTTCGAGAGCTAGAAAATATATTAGAACGTGCCATTAACTTTATTGATGACGATCTGATTATAAAAACAAAACATCTTCATAATAAATTGACAGGTATTCCATGTGATGAAATCAGTAAAACACTCAAAAATATTCTAGAAGAAACGGAACGTTTAACCATTGTGAATGCTATGATGCAAAATAATGGTAAAAAAGCAGTGGTTGCAAAAAAACTTGCAATTAGTCGAACCAGTCTTTACGAAAAATTAGAAAAGTATAATATTAATTTCGAGTAATAAAACATTATATATATCAAAATATTCCGGAATTCCGTACACCATTTTGTGAGTTATGTACGGAATTCCGTACATCTATCCTTCCATATTTTTCAATTTGTTCGGAAATGTTTACAAAATAAGAACTGTTTCCACAGATTACCTATAAAATAATAATTTCTAATAATTATAAAAAGGTCAAACCCTTTGCAATTACTGGGTTTGACTTTTTTATGTTAAATATGGCATGTTCTTTGCAGTAACATAATTGCGTAAGGCCTTACACAATTTTCTTATTATGAGTATAGAAAAAGGAGTGTATGTGATATGTTAAACAAAAAAGTAGCTATTGTTACAGGTGCTGCCAGTGGAATTGGATGTTCTGTAGCAGAAATGTTATCTCAATCTGGAGTGAGCGTTGTCATGGCAGATGTCAACGAGGAAAAACTAAAGGAATCAGCTGATAAATTTAGCCAAAGCTATTATGCTGCAGATCTTAGTAAACGAGAATCCTGCAAAGCTTTGGTTGATTTTGCTCTCGAAAAATATGGGAAAGTCGATATTTTAGTCAATGTAGCAGGTATTCAAACCGTTTCTCCAATTGAAGAATTTCCGGAAGACAAATGGGATTTTATGATTTCACTTATGCTGACAGCTCCATTCTTACTGACAAAGTACGTATGGCCATCTATGAAGGAGCAGAAATGGGGTCGTATCATCAATTTGAATTCCATTCACGGTTTGGTTGCTTCGGAATTCAAATCGGCTTACGTCTCTGCGAAGCATGGTTTAACCGGTTTGACAAAAACAGCTGCTTTAGAAGGCGGTGCTTATGGGATTACTGTTAACTCCATTTGTCCTGCTTATGTTCGTACCCCTTTAGTTGACAACCAAATTGCTGCACAAGCAGAAAATCATGGAATTTCTAAAGATGAAGTTGTCAGCAAAATTATGCTTCAAAAAGCAGCAGTAAAAACACTTCTTGAACCATCAACGGTTGCAGAAGTAGTAAAATTCCTCTGCTCTGATGCAGGAAATAACATTACCGGCTCTGCATTAACCATCGATGGTGGTTGGACAGCTGGTTGATTCCCCTGCAATGAAACAAATTCACCAAGTTAAAACAAATTTCATTGAGTTTTTTAAGGAGGCGTATGTATGATAGGTGTTATTGGTATTATTATTTCTCTCTTCTTATTAATGTACCTCGCTTATAGAGGTTGGTCCGTAATCTTAATTGCCCCTGTATTAGCATGCTTGGCTGCTGCATTTGCAATCTTTGATGGTGGTAGTTTCCATATGCTTGCAACCTATACCGAAAAATTTATGCCGGCTTTAGCAGGCTATATTAAGGCTTACTTCCCTATGTTCTTACTTGGTGCAGTATTTGGAAAAGTAATGGACGTTTCCGGTTCAGCAAATGCAATTGCTGAATTCATAACTACAAAAATCGGAAAAGGTAAAGAAATCTGGGCAGTCGTCTTATCTTGTGCTGTTATTACTTATGGTGGTGTTTCTCTGTTCGTTGCTGCATTCGCAATTTATCCAATTGGTGCTGCTTTATTCAGAGAAGCTGATATTCCAAAACGAATTTTACCTCCGGCAATTGCACTTGGGGCATTTACCTTTACTATGACAGCCATTCCGGGTACCCCTCAAATTCAAAACGCAATTCCTATGACATACTTTGGTACCGATGCATTTGCAGCTCCGATTCTTGGTATCGTAGCAGCACTCATCATGCTTTTCGGTGGAATGTTCTGGCTAACACGCGTTGAGAAAAAAGCCAAAGCAGCTGGCGAAGGTTATGGAGATCATAAAAATGAAAACCTACAAATAATGGACGCAGAACATTTACCATCGTTTGCTACTTCTATTCTTCCTATTATCCTTGTTATTGTAGCAAACTTTGCTTTCTCTAAATGGATTTTACCAAGCTTTGATTCTACTTATCTGGAAACAGATTATGCAACAAGCTTCAAAGCAGTTGCCGGATCTTGGAGTTTGATTCTTGCGCTGATTTTGGGTATTGCACTCGTTATTATCTTTAACTACAAACGCTTTGATAAAGGTGTAACAGAATGTCTAAAAGATGGTGTACAGGGATCCTTCTTAGCTGTTATGAATACCGCTTCTGAGGTTGGTTACGGTAACGTAATTAAAACATTAGCCGGATTTAGTTTAGTTGCTGCCGGTATGTTAAGTATCTCCGATAATCCATTGATTGGTGAGGCTATTTCTTCCTCCGTACTTGCAGGTATTACTGGATCTGCTTCCGGTGGTTTAAGTATCGCTTTGGCAACATTCTCTGAACAGTTTATAGAAAAAGCAAGTGCTTTGGGTATTAGCCCTGAAGTTCTTCACCGTGTAGCTTCCGTTGCATGTGGCGGACTTGATACACTTCCTCATAATGGTGCAGTAATTACTTTATTGAACGTAACTGGCATGACTCACAAAGAATGCTATGCAAACATTGGTATGTGTACTGTAGTTATTCCTGCAATTTCCTGTGTTGCAATTATCATTCTTGGTTCTATGGGTATTGTTTAAAAGAAAAGAGGTATTTTCATGAAACAAAAAATCACAACTGCTTCCCAAGCCGTTGATGCCATTCAAGATGGCGCAGTCATTATGATCGGCGGTTTTCTCGGAACGGGAACGCCTGAAAATTTAATTGACGCTTTGGTAGAAAAAGGTGTAAAAAACTTAACGATTATCGGAAATGACGGAGGTCTTCCTGGACGTGGTATTTGTAAACTGCTTGAAGCAAACATGGTAAAAAAGCTAATTGCTTCTCACGTAGGTATGACGAAAATTGTAGCAGAGCAAAAAAATTCAGGAGCACTTGAACTGGAATTGGTACCACAAGGATCTCTTGCAGAAAAAATTCGTGCAGGCGGATTTGGTCTTGGAGGAATATTGACACCAACCGGAGTAGGTACTTTAGTTGCAGAAGGCAAAGAGACATTAACGGTTAATGGTGCAGAATATCTTCTTGAATTGCCTTTAAAAGCCGATTTCGCCCTCATTCGTGCATTTAAATGTGACGAATTTGGAAATAGTATTTATACAAAGACAACCAGAAACTTTAATCCTTTAATGGCATCTGCCGCAGAGCATGTTATTGTAGGAACGGAAGAAATTGTAAAAGTTGGTGACATTGATCCTGATGATGTGGTGACACCTGGAATCTTTGTTGATTACATCGTAGGAGGTGAAAAACCATGGCAGATATAAAAGAACGCATTGCAAAAAGAGTAGCAAAAGAAATTAAGGATGGTTATGTTCTCAACTTAGGAATTGGGCTGCCAACGCTAGTTGCAAACTATCTCCCTGAAGGTGTTGACGTAACGGTACACTCCGAAAATGGATTTCTCGGCCTAGGTCCTGCACCGGATGCAGG
This sequence comes from Anaerovorax sp., assembly GCA_034927775.1. Classification (GTDB taxonomy): domain Bacteria; phylum Bacillota; class Clostridia; order Peptostreptococcales; family Anaerovoracaceae; genus IOR16. The sequence goes on from JAYFPL010000161.1 coordinate 10,772, forward strand.
AAAAGAAGATACTTATTTAGTCAATGCCGGCGGACAATATGTCACGATTATCCCAGGCGGTATGTTTTTTGACAGTGCAACATCCTTTGGCATTATCCGCGGAAAGCACGTTGATGCTTCTATTCTCGGCGCTTTAGAAGTTGATGAAAAAGGTAATCTTGCGAACTGGATTGTTCCGGGAAAAATGGTTCCGGGTATGGGTGGTGCAATGGATCTTGTAGTTGGTGCAAAAAGAGTGATTATTGCGATGACGCATACCGCAAAAGGAGCTCCTAAAATACTCAAAAAATGTACCTTACCATTAACCGCAGTTGGCGTAGTCAATGAAATCGTAACTGAAATGGGTGTAATAGAAGTAACGCCGGAAGGACTTGTATTAACAGAACTTCATCCTGATTATACCATTGAGCAAGTTCAAGCAGCAACAGAAGCAGAATTAATCATCAGCCCAAATCTAAAAGCAATGGAAGATTAGTGAAAATTGATCAAGGAGGAAAACATGCGAGAAATTAAAAATATATTGATTGCAGGAGCCGGAACTATGGGGTCTTCTATGGGAGAAACCTTTGCAAAGTTTGGATATGATGTTGTTCTTTACGACATCTTCCCACAGGCATTAGAAAAAGCAAAGAATTTAATCGCTTTAAATCAACAAACTGAAGTTTCGGAAGGAATTGTAACACAAGAAGAATCCGAAAAGCTTTTATCTAGAATTCAATATTCATCAGATATTAATTGTTTCAGCAATGCTGACTTTGTTGTTGAAGCAATTCTTGAAAAACTAGATATCAAACATAAATTTTGGGAAGAAGTCTCTTCGATTGTTCCGGATGATGCTGTTCTTTGCAGTAATACCTCCGGCTTAAGCATTACAAAGATTGCTGAAGTAGTAAAAAATCCTGAAAGATTTGCCGGTATGCACTGGATCAATCCTCCACATATCATTCCATTGATTGAAGTTATTAAAGGCGAAAAGACAACAGAAGAAAATGCGAAAGTTGTTTATGACCTAGCCATTAAAGTTAATAAGAAACCAGTAATCGTAAAAGACGCTCCTGGATTTGTATTAAATCGAATTCAATTTGCAATCATGAGAGAATGCCTTCACATTGCAGAGCAAGGAATTGCTTCCACTGAAGGTATTGACGATGTTATGAAATATGGCCTGGGACTTCGTTATGCTTGCCTGGGACCATTCCAAGTAGCTGATTTAGGTGGTCTTGATATCTTCCATAACATTTCATCCTATCTGTTTGCAGACCTATGCAATGCGGATGATAGTTTTGGATTACTAAAAGAATGTTTTAATAACAACCATTATGGTGTTAAAAACGGTGCAGGTTTTTATGATTACTCCGATGGTAAAGATGAAGAAGCAATTAAATATCGTGATATGATGTTTACGAAGCTATCAAAATGCTTATATGACAAATAATCGATAAAGTAAATTAAATTAAACCAAAAGACCGTAAGCAATTGTTTACGGTCTTTTATATATATTTGGGTAATATATATTATAAATTTTCAAGTGGATTCCGTTACTCTGTACTCCTTCCGGTATAATAATTTCCTAGTATAAAAAAACCCACTGTCGGAACAGTGGGCTTTATTATCAATATTAATCAATATTAATCAATTATTTCGCGTAATCAATTGCTCGGGTTTCCCTAATAACATTAACTGTAATTTGTCCAGGATATTCCAGTTCACTTTCAATCTTTTTACTGATTTCTCTAGCTAAGAATACAATCGAATCATCTGACATCTCATCCGGCTTTGCAATAATACGAATTTCACGTCCGGCTTGAATTGCAAAGGATTTGTCTACACCAGGTGTGGTGTTCGCAATCTCCTCTAATTTTTGCAATCGTTTGATGTATGTATCGAGTGTTTCTCTTCTTGCGCCTGGTCTTGCTGCAGAAAGAGCATCCGCTGCTGCAATCAAGACGGCTTCCATACTCTTAGGTTCGTAATCCCCATGATGTGCAGCCATACCATTAATAACAGCTTCAGATTCTTTGTACTTCTTCAACAAATCGATACCAATATCTACATGCGTACCTTCTACTTCATGATCAACCGCTTTACCGATGTCGTGAAGTAATCCCGCACGCTTTGCTAATTTTACATCCATTCCCAGTTCACCAGCCATCAGTCCGGCTAAGTGTGCAACTTCAATCGAATGCTTCAATACATTTTGTCCATAACTTGTGCGATATTTTAAGCGGCCTAAAAGCTTAATCAATTCCGGATGCAAATTGTGAATTCCAACTGCAAAGGTAGCAGCTTCGCCTTCTTCCTTTATAATATTATTGACTTCACGCTCTGCTTTTTCAACCATTTCCTCGATTCTTGCAGGATGAATGCGGCCATCTACAATCAGCTTTTCTAAAGACAAACGTGCAATTTCACGTCTGACCGGATCAAAACCGGAAAGAATAACTGCTTCCGGAGTATCATCAATAATTAAATCAATTCCGGTAAGAGTTTCAATGGCACGAATATTACGACCTTCTCTACCAATAATTCTTCCTTTCATTTCATCATTTGGAAGTGGTACAACAGAAACTGTTGTTTCCGCCACATGATCTGCGGCACATCTTTGAATGGCCCCAGTAATGATTTCCTTGGCTTTCTTTTCTCCTTCTTCCTTTGCCTTAGACTCAATGTCTTTAATTAAAAGAGATGCCTCATAACGAACTTCCTTTTCAACATTAGATAGTAGCAATTGCTTTGCTTCTTCTACAGTATAACCGGAAATACGTTCTAATTCTTCAATCTGCTTTGCAATAAAGCCGTCCAATTCATGTTCTTTGTCTATTAATATTTGCTCTTTGCGTGTAATGCTTTCTTCTTTTTTCTCAATATTTTCGACCTTACGATCTATGGATTCTTCTTTTTGAATTAATCTTTTTTCGGATCTTTGGATCTCTGCTCTTCTCTCTCGAACCTCACGCTCTACTTCGCTTCTCATGCGATGAGCTTCTTCTTTTGCTTCCAACGTAATTTCCTTTTTAATGGTTTCAGATTTGTTTTCCGCATCGAGGATCATATTCCTTGCTTTTTGTTCGGCACTGCCAATGGCTCGCTCACCAACATTTTTTCTGAATATATATCCAACTAAAAGTCCGAAAGTTAAGGCGAGTATTCCAATTATCACAGCAATAATTGGGTTAATAATCATGCACCTCATCTTTCCGCGCATTACTTTTCATTTAAAAACACACTGCGCCAATGCATTTTTTTTCATTACTTATTTTACTAAATATTCCGCATTACATAATTAAATATTGATATAATCACACTATATATATTATAATGTTTTGTATACGAATGTCAAGAAAATGTCAAGAAAACGAGGGTTTTAATACATGAACTATTTTATAAATTTACTTAAAAATATTGATAAAACACTGCTGATTATTCCGTTCTTTTTTGCAGCAATCAGCGTTACGATGATAGGAAGCACTGCTTATGCAGACCACTTTATCTTTAGCAGAGACATGCAAATACAATTAATTGCCTATATACTTGGTATCTTTGCAATTGGAGTTATACTATTTTTTGACTATAGTATATTTAAAAAATTTGAAAAAATATTCTATATTGCATCCATTGTACTATTGCTTTGTGTATATATTCCTGGGCTGGGAAGCTCTCAAAAAGGAGCTCGAGGATGGCTTGACTTTGGGCCTATCAATGTACAGCCTGCTGAACTTGTAAAAATAAGTTTCATTCTTATGTTTGCACATTTTTTGTGTCGCCATAAAGAAGAATTATTTTCATTTAAAGGACTTGTTCGGTGTGGAATGTATGCAGCTCCCTTCTTATTCCTTATTTTGATACAACCTGATCTTGGAAATGTATTGGTTTTTTGTGTGATTGCAGCAATTATGATCTTTTCTGCCGGAGTTGAGGGTAAACTTTATGCAAAAGTATTAGGCGGCGTTGCTGCTTCCATGCCTATTGCTTATTTCCTTATGAAGGAACATCAAAAAATCAGAATCGATGCATTTTTAAATCCATCAGATTTGTCACTTCCGGGAAATTATCAGGTATGGCAATCAAAAATTGCCATTGGTTCCGGTGGTTTTTTAGGAAAAGGATTGTTTCAAGGAACACAAAAGGAATTAAAATTTCTACCGGTTCAAAAATCTGACTTTATCTTTTCCGTTATCGTTGAAGAGCTCGGTATGCTAGGCGGTGGTTTTGTAATTGCACTTTATACGCTGTTCCTTTACCGTATTATGCGAATCATTGATAATGCCAAGGATTTATATGGCGCTCTTATCGTAACCGGAATTTTTGCAATGTTCACCTTTCAAATCTTTGAAAACATCGGAATGACAATGGGGCTTATGCCAGTTACAGGTATTACACTTCCATTTATCAGCTATGGAGGCAGCTCTATTGTAACTAACATGGTTGCCCTTGGACTCGTTCTAAATGTTGGAATGCGAAGCAAACTAATTAATTTTTAAGGAATCGTTGTTTAAACCATTACGTAAAAAACGCCAACCACTTTGTGACTGGCGTTCTTATGTATTTAGTACTACAAGATGCTCTTCATTAAATCCTTATGCGGTGAAGAAATTACACTATAACTTGTGATCTCTCCCGTTTCTTTTAATTCATTCAAACAAGAATTGACAGCAGAATTTACAGAAGATATCTCACCTGTAAATATCAGAAAACCTTTTCCGCCAAGACCTCTTGCTATTCTGACTTCAATCAACTGAACATTAGAAGCTTTTGCCGCAATATCTCCGGCTTTCACAGCAGTTAATGCGGATATCGTCTCAATAATACCAAGTGCCGAAATAGTTGCCACTTCTGAAGTTCCTAAAATTGCAGCAGGCAATGACTCACTTACATTATTTATGATATGATTACCCACTAAAAAAATATCTGCTTTATGAATTCCTGCATTCATCGAACTTTTTACAGCACCAACATTACCGGAAATGATAATTACATACTTTCCAGGACAAATCGGTGTAGCTAACAGTAAATCAACATTCGCAGCCTTAAGCATTTCATCAGCCGTTTCTATACCTACGGGAATGCTTTTT
>JAYFPL010000162.1:0-19163 GCA_034927775.1 Anaerovorax sp.
TAAAGCAAGATCATCATTTAGTTCAAAAAGCTTATCCATAACCTGAGGAATATTATTTTCAATGATTCGTATTAATTTTTCTTTACTCCACATAAAGCCCTCCTATTCCCTTTAAAATGGTCCATAATTTATCAGCGCAGCAAAAATCAAAAACGCAGACTGTAAAACGAACATTACTCCAAACAACGGCAAGAAATAACGATACAATTTTCCAAGAGGAATTTTCGCGATTCCACACATAATTGAGCAAGCAGCCGTTGGCCATATAAGATTGGAGAAACCATCACCAAACTGATAAGCAAGGACTGCCACCTGGCGATTTAATCCTGCTAAATCTGCCAAAGGAATCATAATCGGCATAATAGCCGTCGCCTGACCACTTCCGGATGGAATAAAAAAATTCAAGATATTCTGTATTATTAGCATCATTTCTGCTGTAATCCAATTCGGAAGGGATTTCATCGGCGCATTTAACGCATAGATAATGGTATCAATAATTGTACCACCCTGAAGAATTACCAGTATTGTTCTAGATAAGCCTACTACAATCATTGCAACAGTCATCTCTGAACATGCCGTTAAAAAGTTTGAAGCAATTTTTTCTGGGCCATTTCCGGCAATAATGGAAGATAAAAGACCTGAGATCAAAAAGACTCCGCTCATTTCGTTAATATACCAGTTTAGCTTTAAGGATCCAAATACAATAATGCCGACGGTTAACACCATACCTAACATTAATATTTTATGTCTTACTGTAAATTCTGAGACATCCTCGTCTATATCCAGACGGAAAGAAGAATAATCAAGCTCACATACCAGACTTTTAGATGGATCCTTTTTAATTTTTGTTGCATAACGCATAACCCATAATATTGCTGTCGCCAAAAATACTACGAATACAATCCACCTTAGCCAAAGGCCAGAGAAAATAGGGAGTTCCCCAAAAGATTGCGCAATTCCCAATGTAAAAGGATTGGTAGTTGCAGATGCAAACCCTACAGCTACTGCCATGCCAGAAATACTTAAGCCTACTAGGGCATCATAGCCTAATGCTATAGATAAAGCTACAAAAATTGGAATAAGGCCATAAATTGTTTCAAATTCACCATATGTAGAGCCGGCTAACGCAAAAATAGTCATAACAATGGGAATAAACCATTTGCTGTCTTTCGCCTTTCCGGCAAGTAAACGCTTAATCATTGCAGAAAAAGCTCCTGTTTGCATAATAGAATATACCCAAAAATACCCAAATAAAATTAAGAAAATAATAGATGCGCCATTAATAAAGCCTTCTTGAATTGCTACAAACATACGGAATGGGCTTACAGGACTTTGATCGACAACATGATAAGAACTGGCATCAATCATTTCCGTACCTGTTTTCTCGTTCATCATGGTATCAAACTGCCCAGCTGGTACAACATAGGTCATTATTGTAACAATACATATAAGTACAAATAGCATAACTGTACTGCTTGGCAATTTGAACCCTTTTTTAGTTTTATCGTTTTTCATGACTTCAACTCCTTCTTCATTTTAGTTCCCGCGCCCCTTGTGTTTCATATATTATATATAATATATATACAAGCAAAATTCATTTAATTTAAAATTTTCTTTCTTTTTAATGAATTGATTGTTTTTTGTATTCAATTTCATTTTGCTGAATATACCCATTATCTATTTTTGTATAATAAAAAAAGAGAGCTAGAATTTAACTCTAACTCTCCTTAAAATATCATAATTCAATTAAAATTCAGCATTCTTTGGTGTTCTAGGGAAAGGAAGTACATCTCGAATATTACTCATTCCCGTAATATACATAATGATACGTTCAAATCCCAAACCATATCCGGCATGTTTTACACCGCCATATTTTCTCAAATCCAAGTACCAACTATAATCTTCTTCATGAAGACCTAGCTCCTTGATTCGATTTACTAAATGATCAAGGCGCTCTTCTCTCTGACTTCCGCCAATGATTTCACCCACACCGGGAACCAACAAATCCATTGCCGCAACCGTCTTATTATCTTCATTCATACGCATATAAAACGCTTTGATTTCTTTTGGATAATCAGTTACAAATACTGGTTTCTTAAAAATTTGCTCTGTAAGGAAACGCTCATGCTCGGTTTGTAAATCAATGCCCCAGGAAACCGGATACTGGAATTCCTGACCAGATTTCAGAAGCAAATCAACGGCTTCCGTATAAGTCACTCTGGCAAAATCAGAATTTACAATATGATCTAAACGCTCTAATAAACCTTTATCAATAAATTGATTAAAGAATTCCATTTCTTCCGGCGCATTTTCAATCACATAACGAATGATATATTTAATCATTGCTTCCGCAAGCTCCATGTTATCCTCTAAATCAGCAAAAGCCACTTCCGGCTCAATCATCCAAAATTCAGATGCATGTCTTGCTGTATTGGAGTTTTCTGCACGGAATGTAGGGCCAAATGTGTAAACATTTCGGAAAGCTAAAGCAAAGGTTTCCGCTTCTAATTGTCCGCTAACCGTTAAGCTCGTCTCTTTTCCAAAGAAGTCTTCCGAATAGTCAATAGAACCATCTTCTTTCTTAGGAAGATTGTTAATATCTAAGGTCGTTACGCGGAACATTTCACCTGCGCCTTCACAATCACTGCCAGTAACGATTGGTGTATGCACGTAAACAAAATGATTGTCTTGGAAAAATTTATGGATTGCATAAGCTACCAGCGATCTCACTCGAAATACCGCTGAAAACGTATTGCTTCTTGGCCTTAAATGTGCAATTTCTCTCAGAAATTCTAAGCTATGACGCTTTTTTTGCAAAGGATAATCCGGTGCCGAGTCGGCTTCCACAACTACTTTCTTTGCTTTTATTTCAAAAGGTTGTTTTGCCTCAGGAGTTAAAATTAGTTTCCCTTCCACATAAAGAGCCGCTGCAATTGGAGCCTTCGCAATTTCTTCAAAATTATCGATCAATTCCGCTTCGTAAACAACCTGAACGGATTTAAAAAAACTTCCATCATTTAATTCTATAAATCCAAATTTATTGGAACTGCGGTTCGTTCTTACCCATCCACGAACCACGACATCTTGCTCTTCAAAACATTGGGTATTTTTAAACAGTTCCCGCAGCTGAATATCTTTCATCTTATGTTACACTCCTTTTTGTTTATAGCGGTTTCATTGTTGGGAATAAAATAATATCGCGAATGGACGGTGAATCCGTCATTAAAATAATCATTCGGTCAATACCAATACCTAAGCCTCCGGTTGGAGGAAGTCCTACTTCCAATGCATTAACAAAGTCTTCGTCCATAGGATGTGCTTCGTCATCGCCACCTTCAAGCTGCGCCTGCTGATCTTTAAATCTCTGATACTGGTCGATTGGGTCATTCAACTCGGAAAATGCATTTGCAACTTCCCAAGTATTGATGTATGCCTCAAATCTTCTTGTAATTCTAGGGTCTTTTGGATCTCTTTTCGCAAGCGGAGATATCTCGACAGGATGTCCTGTAATAAATACTGGACCATCCAAATATTCTTCACAATGTTCCTCGAAAAGCTCAGCAATAATCGTTCCTCTAGTCATTGTCTTAGCTTCTTCTGGATCAATGCCATGAGCAATTGCAGCTTTTCTTGCTTCTTCATCCGTCTGAATTTCATCAAAATCTACGCCAACCCATTTTTTAACAGCTTCTGCCATGTCCAATCTCTGCCAAGGTGGCTGTAAATCAAACTTCTTTCCCTGGTATTCAATCACAGTAGTACCGTAAAGTACCTTTGCTACATTTGCAAATACATTTTCGGTAATATCCATCATATCATCCATGTCACCATACGCCTGGTAAAGTTCCATTGAGGTAAATTCCGGATTATGGTTACGGTCCATACCTTCATTTCGGAACATTTTTCCCATTTCATAGACACGATCCAATCCGCCAACAATAAGTCTTTTTAAGAAAAGCTCATTGGAAATACGCATTTTCATATCAATATCTAAGGTATTATGGTGTGTAGAAAACGGACGTGCATTCGCCCCACCCGCAATCGTTGTTAAAATTGGTGTATCAACTTCCAAAAATCCTCTTTCTTCTTCCAAGAATCTCTTTACTTCATGGATAATCTTAGAACGTAGAATAAAAGTCTCTCTCACTTCAGGATTTACAATTAAATCCACATATCTCTGACGATAACGCATATCCTGGTCTTTTAAACCATGCCATTTATCCGGAAGTGGCTGCAAGGACTTGGACAACAATACCAATTCCTTTACTTTAATGGATATCTCTCCATGTCTTGTCTTAAAGACTTCTCCTTTAATTCCAATGATATCACCCAAATCGTATGTTAAAAATACTTCGTATTCTTCCGGTGTGATGGCATCCTGTCTCACATAGCACTGAATGCGGCCCTGTTTATCCTGAATGTCCACAAAGGAAGCTTTTCCCATTTGACGTTTGGCCATAATACGCCCTGCCATAACAACAAATTTTCCTTCCACTTGTTCAAAGTTATCCTTAATATCTTTGCTGTGATGGTCAACATCCCATCTTTCAATTAAGAAAGGATTTCTTCCCATATCCTGCAACTTTGCTAACTTTTCACGACGGATTCGAACCTGCTCGCTGTGCTCTTGCTCCTCTGTCTGAGGAGTCATTGTGTTTGTGTTCATTTCTTCACTCATAAATGCCCTCTTTCCCGGATATTACAAAATATCCCTTTGTCTATTGTATTTTTAATTATTTAGTAATTTCCAAAATCTTGTAACGAATTAAACCTATTTCTGCTTGAACCTCAGCAACATCACCGACTGCTTTGCCAAGCAGGGCTTTTCCCACCTTGGATTCATTGGAAATTCTTCCTTCAAAAGGATCCGCTTCTGTAGATCCGACAATACTGAATTCCATAACTTCCCCTTCATCCAAATCCTTTACTTTAACCTTTAATCCTAAATTAACATGTTCTCCAGTTAATTCTGAATCGTTAATAATCTTACCCTTTCGGATCATATTTTCTAATTTTAATATTTTTTCTTCTAATTCTGCCTGTTCGTTTTTCGCAGCGTCATATTCAGAGTTCTCAGAAATGTCTCCATAGGAAATGGCTTCCTTGATACGCTCTGCAACCTCAGCTCTTCTTACCGAAACCAATTCCTCATGCTCTGCTACAATTTTATCATAGCCTTCTTTGGTTAATAAGATTTCATCTGCCATAGCATGTTCTCCTTTTCTACTCTTATAATTTTCGCATATTTACTAATTCTATGCTCTTTTATTTTCCTTATGATAAAATCAGCCATATTCTTTTCGCTGGATTTTACCCAGCGATTCAATATTCATAAAATTATAAATCAAATGTGAAAGTTTGTCAATTAAATGTTCCGCTGCTTAAAATTCTCAAGTAACTCCATTAATTGCTTCGCTTCTTGTATCTCATTTACCTGCCTGCGAATTTCTGCTGAACCGTATACACCCTTTAAATACCAACCTACATGTTTACGCATTTCTCTTACCGCAGCATACTCACCTTTTTCCTCCAATAAATCCGACAGTTGTTTTTTTATCGTATCTATTTTTTCTTCAAACAAAGGTGCTTCTGGCAGAGATTCTCCCTTCCAAAGCGCTAAGGCATCTCTAAAAATCCATGGATTCCCAAGTGCACCCCGAGCAATCATTACAAAATCACATCCCGTTTCTTTCATCATCCGAATGGCATCTTCTCCACAAAAGATATCACCATTTCCAATCACAGGAATTCCTACAGCATTTTTTACTTCTTTTATATATGCCCAATCAGCCTTTCCTGTATAAAATTGTTCACGTGTTCTTCCATGAATTGCAATGGCAGAAGCACCAGCTTTCTCCATTGCTTCTGCAAAGGCAACGACATTTTTTGTCTTTTCATCCCATCCAATTCGTGTCTTTACTGTAACAGGCTTCCCTGCACTTGCAACTGCAGCCTCTACAAGCTGTACTGCAAGAGCAACATCCTTTAACAGTGCAGCGCCTTCACCATTTTTCACCACTTTAGGAACCGGACATCCCATATTAATGTCAAGCAAGCAATTGTCACGTTCCGCCAGTGTCTTCGCTGTGATTTCCATAATTTTAGGGTCAGCACCAAAAACCTGAAAGGCCACGGGCTTTTCCTCATCGTAAATACGAAGTAGGCGCTCTGTGGCTTTGTCATTATAGAAAAGTCCTTTCCCACTGACCATTTCAGAATATACAAGGCCTGCGCCTTGTTCTTTACAAAGGCTTCGAAAAGCTCCGTCTGTGATTCCCGCAAGTGGTGCCAGAAAAAAAGGATTTTCAAATGTGACAGAGCCTATGCTTAAATTATTATTTTTATTTACTTTCAAACTCTTCCCCAATACTCATTAAACATGATTCTTACCTTTACTATGAGAACAACGATTTTTCTCATAAATAATTTTAAGACCCTCTAACGTTAACATTTTATCTACGTAATCAATACAGTCAATGCCACTTTCAATCAACGTTGCAAGTCCCCCTGTAGCAACAACAATTGGTTCACGCTCACTTTCACAGCATTCCTTCAACTCTTTTTTCATTCTTTTTACGATATAATCAACGACTCCCATATGTCCATATACCAAACCGGATTGCATACTTTCATTGGTATTTTTACAAATGGTATGCCCCGGTTCCTCCAATTCTACACGAGGTAACTTCGAAGTTTTCTCAAATAAAGCATCGGAAGAAATCTTAATCCCAGGAGCAATCGTCCCTCCTAAGTATTCGGATTTATCCGAAACTGCGCAAAAAGTCGTAGCTGTTCCAAAATCAATAATTACTAAAGGACCGCCATACTTTGCCAAAGCAGCTACCGCGTTTACAATACGATCGGCTCCGACTTGCTTTGGATTATCATATTTTACAATCAGTCCGGTTTTAATCCCCGGTCCGATCACAATGGCACGTTTATTAAAGTATTTCTGCGACAGATGCTGAAGCGTATAAAGAATGGACGGAACTACTGTAGAAATAATCACATCACGTACTTCCGATATATCAAGCCCTTCATATGCAAAAAGTTGATTGATAACCATTCCGTATTCATCCGCACTCTTATCTTTGTCTGTTTCCATTCTCCAATTTTGAATCAAATCACCGTCTTTAAAAACACCAAGTACGATGTTTGTATTTCCCACGTCGAATGCTAATAACATTTACTAGTTCTCCTTTAATTTCTGAAAGTATTTATAACGATTTGACCATTTTTTCAATTCGACTTACTGCCAATGCCATCATCAATCCAGGTACAATTGTATTGCCAGTAATGTCTACACCCAAAATTTCTTTAATTCGTTTCAGCCGATACTGTACCGTATTTGTATGAATATCCATTAGGCGAGAGGTTTTTGCTGTATTCAGACCTGCATCCAAAACGAAGGATTCTAACGTGTCCAATAACTGTTTTGCTTTTGTCTCTCCTGCACTTTTTAACGGTTTCAGTAAATCCAAATAATTCTTTTTCACTTGTCCGCCTTTTAGTGAGATGTTCACACAATCCGAAGCAAGCGCCAGCTCATACTTAGAAAAAGCTCGTTTCTGCGGAAAAATAAGTTGAATGAATGGTTCCGTTTCGTTAATAATTTGAAATGCGCTTCCAGCATCTTCAATACCATCAATACCATTAAAATAAAAGATTTTTTTCGCACCAGCCTCCGCAAGTTGCTTGGCCAACTTCTTCCACTCTTCTTCTCCAATTTGAATTGCATCTGCATTTGAAAGCAAGACGCCGCAAATTTCGTCTCCCTCTGCAATTTTCAAACTATGAATCTCATATTCCTTTTCAAAATTTGCTAAAATTTTTAAACCAGCATCCTTCTCTACTTCAGGAATGTCATAAATTCCTTCAATCTTTGCATCACTGAATTCTGCTTCTGATTTTAAGCTGTAGGCTAAACTTTTATTTCCCCTACGGAGTGCTTTAATAAATTCTGCAGTCAAATCACGTTCCGGTGAATATTTCCACATACCCATTGCCAACTCAATGATTTCTGCAAGCTTCGCAATTTCTTCCTGCGAATAAGATTCATCATTGTCTACCAACATTAAATAATGACGAATGCCATTAATGCTAACAGGTCCCCAATAAGTAAGCACACCATTTACATCCACACGGGTATTAATCTGATTTTTATCCACATCTTTCTCAATCCCATGGCGGATGGCATCCTCAATCGTTGCTCGATGCTGTGTTTCAACTGAAAAAACGGTATTAAAATCTTGGCTAAACAAAACAATTTGAAAATTATTATTGATCGCTGCTTCTCTTGCCGCAGATTGAAAACTACTGTGTTTTTCAAAATTAAGCAAGTGATAAATCGTATTGCTAATTAAACTGTTGGAAAACGTTTCCCTCATTAAAATGCCCCCTTACAGACACGAAACGCAGGGATTTCCCCTGCGCCTCAGATCCACTATTCTTCGTCATCAGAGTCAGCGTCATCTACCATTTCTTCCTGTTCGGATTGCTCTTCACTCGATTCGTCAATGGCTGGTTCTGTGTCATTTAAAGTTTCTTGCACATCCCATGCGGCTTCTTTTGCTTCTTCTTTATCCGCAGCTGCCTTTACCTGTTCCATATCTCGAACTTCCTTGATAATCTCTTCAGAAGTTTTAGTACCACTGAACAAATCTTCAAATTGCGTACCATCCAAGGTTTCAATTTCAAGCAGCACATGTGCTACTTGGTGAAGTTTCTCCATATTCTCCTTTAATATCTGCTCAACCTTTTCAAACTGAGCTTCTACAATTGTCCTTATCTCATGGTCAATTCTTGAAGCAACTTCTTCAGAGTAATTCTTCTTAGAAGTGAAATCTCTTCCTAAGAAAACTTCATCCGATTCACTGTAGCTAACCGGTCCAAGCTCATCACTCATACCATACTTTGTGACCATACCTCTTGCAATATTCGTTGCACGTTCCAAGTCATTGCTTGCACCCGTACTAATATCATTCAATGTAAGCTTTTCAGCAACACGACCGCCAAGGAGATGCGCTATCTGCTCTTCCATATCCGTTTTGGTCATATAGTATTTGTCTTCCTTTGGTAAAATCATCGTAAAACCACCAGCTCTGCCTCTCGGCATGATGGTAATTTGATGAACCGGATCCGTATGAGGAAGTACTCTCGCAACGATTGCGTGTCCGGCTTCATGAAATGCAGTTAACTTACGTTCTGCTTCACTAATCACTCTGCTTTTCTTTTCCGGACCTGCAATTACTTTTGTAATCGCCTCTTCTATATCTGCCATGTGTATTTTACTGCCATTTCTTCTTGCAGTAAGCAAAGCTGCTTCATTCAATAAATTTTCAATGTCCGCCGGAGTAAAACCAGGTGTTCTTCTGGCCAATACCTTAGGGTCAACTGTTTCATCAAGTGGCTTATTTTTCGCATGTACTTTGAAAATTGCCTCTCTACCCTTAATATCCGGTACTCCTATTACAACCTGACGGTCAAAACGTCCAGGTCTTAAAATAGCCGGATCCAATACATCCGGTCGGTTTGTTGCTGCAAGAATGATGATTCCTTCGTTTACGCCAAATCCATCCATTTCAACTAATAGTTGGTTTAACGTTTGTTCTCTTTCATCATTACCGCCGCCAATTCCTGCACCTCTTCTTCTTCCAACTGCATCAATTTCATCGATAAAAACAATACACGGTGAATTTTTCTTTGCCTGTTCAAACAAATCTCGAACTCGGGAAGCACCGACACCTACAAACATTTCTACAAAGTCAGAACCACTGATTGTAAAAAACGGTACTCCTGCTTCTCCTGCTGCAGCCTTTGATAAGTAGGTCTTTCCTGTTCCCGGCGGACCTACAAGCAAGATTCCCTTTGGAATTCTGGCTCCTAAGCTTACATATTTTTTAGGATTTTTTAAGAAATCAACTACTTCCGTTAATTCCTCTTTTTCTTCATCCAACCCAGCTACATCGGCAAAGGTTACTTTTTTCATATCTTCTTCTTTATGAAGGCGTGCTCGGCTCTTTCCAAAGGTCATAACACCTTTTCCTCCGCCCTGCCCCTGATTCATAAAAGAAAACCAGAAAAAAGCGAAGATTACAATCATTACAATTGTAGGCAACAGATTCCAAATCCACCCGGAATTATCCGGTTTTACACTTGGTACTTTTAATATTCCTTCAGCTGCCTGTGGCATAACATAGGTCTGACTTACCTGCATCAACTCATAAGGTGTTGGTGCATAAGCACTTACTATGGTTCCATTTTTCAAGGTTCCCTTAAGGTGTGTATCCTTTATCGTTAATTCGGTTACCTGCTGTTTTTCCAAATAGGTTACCATCTCTGAAAACTCAATCGATTTAATCTCTTTTGCTGGCACTCCTTTATATACCCATGCCATTACAACTACTATGACAAAGATTAGTAAGTATATCCCAACATTTTTTGCTGTTCTATTCAATTTAATATTGTTCCTCCTACCTCTTAACTTTTCATTTTCTAATTACACTCAGTAATGCTTTATTTTATCATATTCTTTCATCGTATTCAAGCAAAAGGATGACTTCTGATTTCTCGGTCACCTTATAGTTTTCATTGGTCGCTTCCCCGATAATCCAAAGAATTTCCGATCCGCATGCAACCAAAGGAATTTTGTCACGTAATTCTTTCGGAATTTTCCGATCAACGAAATAATTTTGTAGTTTTTTTGTTCCCTTCATACCAAATGGACGTAAAAAATCACCCGGCTTTCTTGTACGAAGTACCAAAGGCATTCCTATTGCTTTTACGGCATTATAATCAAATGCTCTTTTATTTTTTTCCATCTTTTTAAAATTCGGAACTTCTTCCCACTTCACCAGTTTTTCCTTTAGTTCTCCATTTAATTCATTCCCTTGTATTTGTTTGTTCATATAATTTGTTTTATCATTTTTTTTATTTTTTAAAATGAAATTTTCTTCATATACGATTCTAACTTTGTCATATGCAATTCTTAACCGATACCCATTTGGAAACTCCACAGTGCTCGGTTGGCTTCCAGTTTGAATTAAATGATCTGCATGCTCCAGATGAACAGCCGATATGTTTTGAGAAAGTCCTTTTTCCTTTAACATCAAAAGTAAAATCCTCTTTCTAAGTGCTGCAGGTTGTTGCTGCAAACGCTTTAAATCAACGAAAGCCGATTCGGTCTGCATATCGGTTTTATCCCCTTCAAAACGTTGCAGCTGGCAATAGTTCCAAGCTTTTTTCGCTTCATCGTTTAAATACGATGCATCTTCAGATACGATTTTGGATAAACGTGTTAAAGCACCAATCACGTTTTGATTAAAATATTGCTGCATGTACGGAATCAACTCCAGACGAATTCGATTTCGGGTATACACCGCTTGTAAATTTGTATGATCAATACAAGGATTCAAAAAATTCTCCTTGCAATATTGCTCAATCTCTGTCCGAGAAACATCCAAAAGAGGACGAATAACACCATCCTTTCTATTATATTCAATTCCAATCAATCCATCGAGGCCTGTCCCTCTCATAAGTCTCATTAATATTGTTTCGGCTTGGTCATTTTGATTTTGAGCAATCGCGATTACAACGTCTGCAGGAGAATTTTGCTGTTTTAATTCTTCTTCGATTCGTTTTTTTTCTTCAAAAAATGCTTGATAGCGTACTCTTCGTCCGGCATCTTCTGTACTTAACCCTTCCTTCTTTGCAAGTTCTGCTACATCACAGGAAACCACTTTACAAGGGATTTGCATAGACGCGCATACACGTTCTGCAAATGCTTGATCTTTATCCGCAGCTTCTCCACGAAGCTGATGATTTACATGCACCGCAAAAATCTGTATAAAAAACTCTTTTTTTATTTCTTGCAATACGGATAACAAGCATAATGAATCCGGACCACCAGAAAAGCCAACTACGACTCGCGTGCCTTCTCGAATCAATCCATGTTCTTTTATTGTATTTTTTACTTTTTGAATGATTTCCATCTTCATTCTCCTTTTTAAGAGTCTTCTACTATTAGTTTAACAAAAAAAAAGATTTCTCAAAACAAATTTGAGAAATCTTTTTTAAAAGGTAAAGAAGGATATTGGGAAAAGAGAATATCCTTGTTATAGGATGGTCGTTACAATTACAGTCATATCATCGCGTTCACGAATCCCACAGCGTTCCACTGCTTTATTGATAATTAAATCTGCTGCGGTCTGCGGATCGGTTGATTTAATTCCAGCAATCGCTTCCTTGAGCCATAGAATCCCCGATTCCCCTCGATCTGCTTCTGTAATTCCATCAGAAACAAGAATAATTTGATCGCCTTTACGCAAGGTTACTTCCAGGGACTCAATTGGAATCTGATCGATAATACCGATTGGCAAAGCAGAAACTTTAATCATATCCACCTCATCGCCACGTTTAATAAATGTCGCAGCTCCTCCGATTTTAAATAATTTCATTCGCCCTGTGTATAAATTCAGCAATGCCAAATCAACCGTAGAAAATATTTCTTCAGTGGATTTTACAAGAAGAATGGAATTAATAATTTTAAGCGCCAATTCTGCGTCAAATCCAGCTTTCATTAAATAATGTAAAGTATTGACCGTTAACGTACTTTCCTCAGCCGCTTTTTTGCCCTTTCCCATTCCATCACTGAGTACCATCATATATTCTCCAGGACGGAACTCTGTACAAAGATAACTGTCTCCCGATATTCCTTCTGCCTTCGCATATGTAGAGACACCCTTCTGCACACTATATCGTACAACCTTAGGAATCAAACGTTCCCCTTGTCCAACGGTTTCAATCTCTTCCATCATACCGCCAACGGCTTTTGCCATACCCCGAAATTGACATGCCATTACCTCACGGCTGTTTTCTGCACTGCGAAGTCGTGCTTCTCCCCGAGATTTTCCGTAAGCCAAAGACAAATATTGAAATGTATCATAATAATTTTTAAGCTTCACTTTCATCTGCTTTTTAGCAACCAATTCATAGCGAGCTCCAGGTCTTCCAACTTTCGCTAATAAAAGGTCTACTTTCTGTAAGATTTTACTCGGTATTAATACAAAAATAGCTCCTGCTAAAACTGGTTCATACACCGCCATATATAAATCTGGATTTCCTCTAAGCACACCAAAGCAAAGACATACCCCCATAAATCCGAGTGCACATAGAATTCGATGTTCCCGTCGAAGAACTCCGGCAGTCATTCCACCGCAAGCAAGAATTCCACTGATTGAAGGCATTCCATTTGCAAGGCCCATAATCATGAGCCCTCCTACTACGCCACAAACAGCACCTTCCATAATTCCTAATTTATACCCCACCATAATAGATAATAATAAAGCACCTATGTAAACAGGAGAAAGCTCAAAAATCAGTGAAGGAAAAGCACCTGCAATAAAAACTAAAGCAACAATCGTGACCGTTGCAATATTTTCAGCAGTTGACTTCTGCTTGCTTGTATTTTCCTCTATAAGTGTAAACATTCTGGCAAAGATATGTGTAAAAAACAATATGAGAAGTCCTTCTCCTCCAATCCTTACACCATCGTATAAATAAAAAACTTGGCTGTTTAAACCATACACAACTTTTATTATTATGGTAATCGCAGCCGCTAACATAGCACGCTTTGAAAGAGAGAGCCAATTCTTTTTCCAAAAGAAAAAAAACACTCCGCAAACACCAACTGCAAGCAAATCTCCCCAAAGCGGATATCCTATCTTTTGATTTGTCAAAAGACTTAAAAGTATCACAGGAAGTATATAAATATTTCCCTTTTCACGACTCATAAGTAAGGTAACCAACGCAACCCCACAAGGATACATATAATAAAAAAATGATACTCGTGATACAAAAAAAGCAAAGACTAATGTCCCTAATATAGAAAAAATCAAAGAAAGATTTTCCCCTTTTATTTTTTGCCTTTCTGCTAAAACCGATTTTAAATTATCCATGAGCAATTCCATGATTTCTTTCCTCCTGTTCCCCTTAATGATTCCATCCAGAACCGAAAGCTTGTCCTCAGTATATAGAAAAGAAAGTATTTTTTTTGTAAAAATCTGCTCATAACTCGGATAATTTAATGACAATTTAGTCCTTTTCTCTTAACTTTTTTCCTTTTTTTTCCTCTTTCTTATCTTATTACCCTTCAATATCAAAGAATCGTTTGGCATTTTTACACGTAATTTCTGCCACTGTCTCATAACTCATTCCCTTAATTTCTGCAATTTTTGCTGCTGTATGCTCCACAAATGTAGGTTGATTTCTTTTTCCTCGAAATGGCTCTGGAGTCAAATAAGGAGAATCCGTTTCAATCAATAAATGCTCTAAATCAATCGCTTCCACTACCTCTACCGTCTTTCTGGCATTTTTATACGTAACCGGTCCTGCAATGGATAAAGTTGCTCCCAGCTTAACATATTGCTCTGCCAGTTCCCTGCTTCCGGAATAACAATGTAAAAGCAAGCGCGCATCCGGCAACCCTGATGGCTTTTTCGGGAAACACTCCAGTCGAGCTGAAGCAAATACCCCCTCCTCTTTTAAAATACGAAGCACATCATCATTGGCTTCTCGATCATGAATGATAATCGGCAATTTTAACTCTAAAGCCAATTGTAGTTGTCTTCGAAACCAATACTTTTGATCCTCTCTGTCCGAATTATCATAATGGTAATCCAAACCAATTTCTCCGATTGCTTTCACCTTTGTTTTTTTTGCAAGTCCTTTAAAAAGCAATAACATTTCTTCATCCATATTTTTCGTATCATGCGGATGACAGCCAACCGCTGCATAACACCAAGGATGTTTGTTAGCATCCTCAATCGCCTTTACAGAGCTTTCAAAATCAAATCCAACATCCATTACATAAGATAGATTTGAACCTTCAATTTGCTTGCATACTTTTTCCCTGTCAAAATCAAAACGCTCATCATTGATGTGCGCATGTGAGTCAAATAACATACTATCGCCTCCTCGTAAAAAGTAGCTATCGCCACTTTGCACTTCCTTTTTTTATCTAACAGAAAAATATAACGATATTTCCTATTAGATAAAAGCATTAGATAAAAGCAGCTCGTCCTCCAAATTGAGACGAGCTGCCATTCATTCTTTATTTAATTCAGCACTGTTAGCTTACGATTTCTCCATCTCTTGCAATGGTTGTAACAAATTCACATCGTCCGCCGTTTTCTGCAAACAGAAGCATACCATTGGATTCTTCTCCGCGTAGCTTTCTCGGTTTTAAGTTAGCTACTACAATAACTTTTTTTCCAATACATTCTTCTGGTTTAAAATCCGCAGCCACGCCCGAAATAATCTGACGAACTTCTTTTCCTATTTTTATTTGGAAAATGAGTAGCTTATCTGCTTTCGGATGTTTTTCACAAGAAAGTACCTTGCCAACACGGAAATCAATCTTCGCAAAATCATCATATTCAATCGCATCTTTATATGGAACTTCGGGAGCCTCGCCTTCCGCTTCTCCTTCTTCCTTCTCTGTATCCGCAGTATTGTTCGCTTCTGCTTCTGCCTTAGCTTGTTCCTGCATTGCAGAAAGTTCTGCAAGTTCTTTTTCAATATCTAGCCGAGGGAATATTCCTTCTCCCTTCTTTACTTGGTCTCCGTTCATCATATCAAAGGTAAATGCATCCTCCCAAGCTACATCTGCATACCAAATTCCAAGCTGCTTTCGAATCTTCGTTGATGTAGTGTGCATAAACGGATAAATTAAAATAGAAACAATTCGAAGAGATTCTGCCAAATTATGAAGTACTGTATTTAAACGCTCCTTATTTGCTTCATCCTTTGCTAAAATCCAAGGTGCATTTTCATCAATGTACTTATTTGTTCTTCGAATGAGTGTCCAAATTTCTTCTAAGGCTAAGCTAAAGCTGAACTTATCCATATGCGCTTCTACCTTACTAGCAGTACCGATTGCCAATGCTTTCAGCTCACCATCAGTTCCTTCATCCGCACCTGCTCCTGGAACAATCCCTTCATTATATTTCTCTATCATAGACACGGTTCTGCTTACTAAGTTCCCTAGATCGTTTGCCAAGTCAAAATTCATACGGTTTAGCATCACTTCATTAGTAAATAAACCATCCTGTCCAAAGGTATATTCACGTAACAAGAAATACTTTAATGCATCCACCCCATAACGTTCAATTAGTTTAACAGGATCAACGACATTTCCTCTCGATTTGGACATTTTGCCGCCTTCTAAGAGAATCCATCCATGCCCTAATACTTTCTTTGGTAGAGGAATCTCAAGAGACATCAGCATTGCAGGCCATATAATGGAGTGAAAACGTACAATTTCTTTTCCCACCAAATGCACATCTGCAGGCCAATATTTTTGATACTTTTCCGGATCATCTGGATAACCCAATGCAGTAATGTAGTTTGAAAGTGCATCAAGCCATACATAAATAACATGCTTTTCATCAATCGGAACTTGAATACCCCAATCAAAACTGGAACGAGAAATGCAAAGATCCTCCAATCCTTGCTTTACAAAATTTAACATCTCATTCCTTCTGGATTCCGGCTGTAAAAACTCCGGATTTTGCTCGAAAAGTTCAATTAATTTATCTTGATATTTGGAAAGCCTAAAAAAGTAAGCCGATTCCTTCGCTTTTTCTACTGGTCTTCCGCAATCAGGACACTTACCGTCCACTGCCTGTGTCTCCGTCCAGAAAGATTCGCAAGGTGTACAGTAAAGTCCTTCATATTCACTCTTATAGATGTCTCCCTTTTCATACATCTTTTTAAAAATTTCCTGTACCCTTTTTACATGTCTCTCTTCCGTCGTTCGAATAAAATCATCATAGGATATCTCCATCGTTTTCCAAAGGTCTTTGATTCCATCTACGACATGATCCACATAAGCCTGTGGTGTAGTATTGTTTTCATCCGCAATTTTTTGTATTTTTTGGCCATGTTCATCTGTCCCTGTTAAAAACATAACATCATAGCCAGTTAAACGCTTAAAACGTGCCATTGCATCTGTCATTACCGTACAATAGGTATGTCCAATGTGAAGATTGGAACTTGGGTAATAAATCGGTGTTGTAATGTAATAAGGTTTTTTTGTCATTTGCATTCTCTCCTTTTTACGCCGTGCGAATGAGCACGGTCGTTTTTTGATTGCTTCTTTAAAAAACTATACCTATATCTTATGGAAAATGCAAGCAAATACACATCTTACTTTATAAATTAGCCAAATTTTATACAAAATTCCAGTTCATCAGCGTCTTCTTGCACCAATGCAATCACGGGAATACCCGTAAGGCGTTCAATTTGTCTTCGATTATCCTCATGCAAATAATTCCCCTTTTCATAATGATTTAATATAATCCCCTGAATTGGGATATTATGTTTCTTTGCAAAATCGACCGTTAAGACAACTGTATTTATAGTTCCTAAACCTGCAGACGCTACAATCATCAGCTCTAGTTTAAGCATCTGAATAACATCTACCAACATTAAGGATTCTTCGTCTAATCTAAGAGGACAAACAATTCCCCCGCAACCCTCTACAACCATATAATCAAATTCTTGGCTGGCCCTAAGAAAATCATCTAAGATTTTTTCCTTTTTAACCGTCTTGTCTTCCAGCTTTGCGGCTAAGTGAGGAGAAACGGCCGCTTCAAATGCATAGCTTACCAGATCCTCCGCATTTTTCTCTAATCTTGCCGTATTGCAAACATAATGAACATCACTGCCAATCAGTACCCCCTCTTTTTTTTGGGCACCACTTAGCACTGGTTTAAAATAGCCTGCATGAATCCTCTGTTTTCGCAAATATTTTACAAGAAGAGCAGAAACAAAAGTTTTACCGATATCCGTTCCGGTTGCTGTAATAAAAATCCCTTTCTTCCTAGATTTCACCTTTTATTCTCCTTATCTCAAATCCAATTTTGTTTATCATTTTTTTATCTTCCTGTATATTGATTCCTGATGTGGTAAGCATATCCCCTGAAATCGCTGCATTCGCGCCTCCTTGAAACAAACAATCTCCCTTATCAGGAAGCCGTCCTCTTCCTCCTGCAATTCGCAACACTGCCTTTGGAAGAATAAAACGAAAAATCGCTATACTTCTTCTAATTTCTTCTAACTCTAATAATGACAAATTGCCAAACGGTGTACCCTTTATCGGATTTAAAATATTAATAGGTATGGAAGTAATGTGAAGTTCCTTTAACGCAAATGCCATATCAATTCGATCTTCCATGCTCTCACCAAGCCCTAATATACCGCCGCTGCAAACCTCAAGTCCTGCATTTTGAGCAGCCTGAATGGCAGTGATTTTTTCCTCATAGGTATGCGTGGTGCAAATATTTTTAAAATGATTTTGGGAAGTTTCTAAATTATTATGGTAACGGCTGAGACCTGCATTCTTTAATTTTATAAATTGATTTTGCGTTAATAACCCATGTGAAGCACAAAGCGAAATTTTGCATATGCTTGCAATACTTTGATAGCTTTCGACTAAAACATCTACTTCTTCATCCGATAGAGTCCTCCCAGATGTTACCGTTGAAAATCGCAAGATTCCCTGCTTCTCATTATAAAGTGCAGCATCTTGTAACTTCTTTTTTGGAAGTAATGGATACTCCTGTATACAGGCATTATAATGTGACGATTGTGCACAATACTTACAATCCTCCGTACATTCTCCGCTTTTTGCATTAATAATGGTACATAGATCAAACGCATTTCCACAATAATACCTTCGAATTTCATTTGCTGCTCTAGCCAGCGCATCAACATCTTCTTTCACTAAATCTAAAGCCTGCTGTCGGTCGATTTCACCTCCAGACAACACAAATTCTTTACATTTTTTTATTTTCATATTAAATTCTCCCTTTTTAAAGCAAAGATAATACGCCGTGCAAGACTTGCTGCTGCAATACACAAAATCGTATCTCCCGGAATATCCAAAGGAAAAGCGGAAAGTAATATAATTGAAAATGGGGTGACTTCACCCATATAGTAGTTAAGAATGGCGTATTTATATGCAAATCCAATGATATAAGTCGTCGCCATGCCTATCAACGCAGAATACAAGGAATACCTGAACGTTAGGGTATCAACCTTTTCACACAGTAGCCCAACAATAAAAGCAGCTACAATGAATCCAATTAAATATCCAAAGCTTG
>JAYFPL010000155.1:0-25139 GCA_034927775.1 Anaerovorax sp.
AATATAAGCTAGTATATTCCCAATGTCTCCAAATTCTATCTGAATGCCATACTCATCTCTTAGCAAATCATAGACTTCAATTCCAGCCAGTCCAACATTCAATGTATTCACCGATAATTTTGTTACATCAAAATCATAGATGGAATCATGATTGATCCTTTCACTGGAATAGGCATAATAATCTCCGATTTGATTGATTTCATTTCTCGCATAGTCAGCTAAATATCTTACTTTTTTAAATATCTCTTTTCCATTTAAAGCTAAATTCTTTCTGGATACATCCAAAATGGAAAGCAATAAATAAGAACCACTGGTTGTTTGTGTTAAATTAATGATTTGTCTTACATAATCCGCATTCATTTCCTTCCCTAACAGTAAAAAGGAACTTTGCGTTAAACTTCCACCGGATTTATGCATACTGACAGCCGCCATATCCGCTCCTGCCTCCATAGCGGAAATCGGAAGCTCCTCATCAAAATAAAAATGAGTTCCATGCGCTTCATCTGCTAATACCAACATCCCATATTGATGAGCAAGTTCTACAATGCCTTTTATATTTGAACAAATCCCATAATAAGTTGGGTTGTTTACTAAAACTGCTTTTGCATCCGGATTTTCTAAAATTGTTTTTTCCAATTCACTAAGGCGCATTCCCAATGAAATTCCAAGATCCTCATCAATATCCGGATTGACATAAACGGGAGTTGCTCCACTTAGAATTAATGCGTTGATTGCACTTCGATGTACATTTCTTGGCAAGATAATCTTCTCACCTGACTTACAAGCTGCCAGTACCATAGTTTGAACGGATGATGTGGTTCCTCCCACCATAAAAAAAGCATGTGCTGCGCCAAACGCATCCGCTGCAAGTGTTTCGGCCTCGGAAATAACGGAGACCGGATGGCATAAATTATCAAGTGGCTTCATGGAATTCACATCAACCGAAAGACATTTCTCGCCTAAGAAATCGGTCAGTTCTAAGTTCCCCTTGCCTCTTTTATGCCCCGGTACGTCAAACGGTACAATACGATCTTTTTTAAATTTCTGTAAAGCCTCAAAAATTGGCATACGACTTTGATCTAAATGCATAGCTTCCTCCTTCCTACTAATCATAAATATTACTTCCTGTAAAGATTTCTATCATTTCCCGCCTTAGACTATTGGTAATATCCAATCTAGTTTTCGGAGGTAGTTCATATACGTCTGTTTTAAACAAATAATTTTGTAAATCAATCTCTTTAATCAGCATCTTTGTGTGAAAAAGATTCGACTGATATACATTAATGTCAATGGCATCATATTTTTTTAGAGTCTGATCATCAATATAATCTTGAATTGAAGTCATACTTTGATCCATAAATAGCTTTTTACCTTCGATATCTCTTGTAAATCCACGAACACGGTAATCCATGGTTATGATATCGGAATCAAAGCTTTGAATTAAATAGTCCAATGTAGACAGCGGTGTAATCTCACCGCAAGTCGCCACATCAATATCTACGCGAAACGTTGCAATACAGGTATCCGGGTGGTATTCCGGATAGGTGTGTACCGTAATATGACTTTTATCCAAATGCGCCAATACGGTATCGCCCTTTGTTATAATCTCTTCCATACACTTACATGATCCAGAGCGAATCATTTGTTCTTCTGCAAGCAAAATTGTAACGCTGGCGCCTTGTGGTTCATAATCCTGCTTTGAAACATTTAGTACATGCGCTCCTATCATCTCAGATACATGATAAAGTATCTTAGTTAAACGATCGGAGTTATACTGCTCATCGATATAGGCAATATAATCTTTTTGCTCTCTTTCACTTTTCGCATAGCAAACATCATAGATATTAAAGCTTAATGATTTTGTTAAATTGTTAAATCCATATAACTTCAATTTGCTGTTCATTTCCTCATCCTCATTCTTATCGTTCCACAGGATATCGATTAATATTTTAATAAATACAAAAAAACTCAAGCTTGATGATAATTTTTTACATCATTACACTTGAGTTTCAATACTAAAATTGTGATATTTCTATTTGAATTTACATTCGCATTTTATTAATCCAATGTTAGCGATTAGAGTCTATATAGCAAGAATTACTTTTACTACTCTTATTGATTTTTTCACAAGTGTGATGTGCCATCAAGCACACGGTTGTTTAGTGACCAACTCAATGTTAAAATTTCATTTAACATCAACTTATAAAATTTGAGCATAATACTCAATCAATAAGGCAACGAAGTTGCCAACTCGGCATTTGACCTGGCTGTCCGCATGGCCATAATTCCCAAAATGGGAATAGTCAAAAATTCTCGCAAAAACCTCTAACTGCTTTTGCTTTTCCAATTATATATTAAGCTTTTTTAAAATGCAACAATTATTTTACATCTTTCTCATTTCCATAATTTTCTTATATTGCTATCTTGATTTCTAAATTAATTTATCGTCGTTATTTTGCAATAGACATGCTACGACTCCTTCTGCAATATATTCTGCTACCTTTTGTTGGTAATCCTCTGAAAAAATCAAACGACGATCCTCTAAATTTGTGACATATCCGATTTCAATTAATACTGCCGGCATCTCTGTTTGCCTTAAAACTTGTAAATCATGGTCTTCCACAACCCCTCTGCTTACTATTTCTATGTCCGTACTTATTGTTTCTTCTATTTTCTTAGCTAAATTCCTGCTTTCTTCTCCGCCAATTGTTTTCTCCTCGTTATACCAAACTTCCATTCCTCTTATGCTAGGATCTTCAAAAGAATTTTGATGGATGCTTATAAATAGATCCGGCTTCTCTTTCTGTGCCATTGCAACTCGCTCTTCTAAAGAAACATAATGATCCTTCTTACGAGTCATGTAAACACGAACTCCCTTTTTTTCTAAACTCCTTTGTATTTGAAGGGCAACCTGTAAATTTAATTCTTTTTCCGGAATCTCTGCTTCGGTAGTTCCAGAATCATTCCCTCCATGACCTGCATCAATCATTACAGTTCCCAATAATTCAGAATTAGCACTCCAAATTTTTTTAAAAACAGTGCTTTCTCCATTTTCATACTTAATGAAACCAAAATGAATCATTGCATTTCGAGCAGAATAAATAAGCAGAATACTTAATACAATAAATATCAAATTCCTGCGAATCTTTTTTCTTTTTAATCTTTTTCTTTTTAATCTTTCCCTACGAATTTGTCTGCGTTGGCTTGGTTCTAGATTTTCGATCACTTGCTTCATTGAAATCTCCTTCCAATTCCGGTTCTCCCCCTGACTATGTATTATTATAGATTTTTATGATATGAAATAGCAAGGAGTCAATTCTTAAGTTACTCTTAATAAACAATTAAATTTATCCTTAACGAAAAGCATTTATAAAACAAAATAACTCGATAGGTTTATACCCATCGAGTTATTCTTTGTTTCTTGATTAATTTTCAGATACTTGACAGCTTCCGTTTCTTAAACCACGCCCTTGACCTTTTCCTTGCCCATTTCTAGGTCCGTTTCCTTGTCCCTGACCGTTTCCATTCATGCTTCCAAATCCGGCTCCCATTCGCTGACCGATTTTTGCATTTCCAGTCCCATCACAATTAAGCTGATTTTCTTCAATTGCTGCAATAATTTCTTCTGCTCTTTCTTGTGTCATAGTTCCGTCAGCAACTCTTTTTTCTAAGATATCTTTTTTCATTTGAAGCTGCGTTTGTTTAAACTCTTCCAATTTTCCAGCATCCTTTGCAATGCTTCCATAAGTAACATTGTTTGCTGTTTTTTCTGAAACAACACTCTCAACTGTTTTCCCTGTAAGAGCTGCTACTGCTTCTGCAGGAGTTTTATAGTTTGAAGCTGCAAATGCAGTCAATGAGGTTGCCCCAAGTGCGAGTACCATCATACCAACCGTTAAAGCTATTTTCGTTCTTTTCATATAAAAGACCTCCTTTTTTGTATGTTCTTTAACAATTTTTATGGTTTAATAGTACCCAACAAATATGGCAAAAGTATGACATAAATTTTTAATTTTTATGATATTTTTTTTAAGTTATTTTTTATTTCAAAATTTGTTGTTCTTAAAAAGTAAATTATGTTTTGTTTTTATAATTTTATTTTTTAGCTTTTTAAATATTGTAATGCCTCTTCCTCATTTAGTGGCTTAGCAAATAAAAATCCTTGTGCTTGATTACAATGATTTTGAATTAAGAAGTCAACTTGTGCTTGTGTCTCCACACCCTCAGCAATAACGGATAAATTTAGATTTTCAGCCAGTTCAATAATAATTTTTGCAATGATTCCATTATCACTATTAGGAATGTCTTTAATAAAGGAACGATCTATTTTTATCTTATCTACAGCAAATTTTTTCAAATAAGACAAAGAAGAATAACCTGTTCCAAAATCATCAATTGCAATTTTAACCCCCATATTTTTTAATTTATTTATAATTCGTTCACATTCTTCCTGGTTCTCCATTAAGATACCTTCCGTAATCTCAAGCTCTAAAAGGTTAGCTGGCAGTTTCGTTTCTTCTAAAACTGAATGAATTAAACTTACAATATAAGGCTCTTTAAATTGTATTCTCGATAAATTTACACCAATACTGATTTCGTTACCTTGACTATAGAGTTTATATCCGAAATAACAAGCTTCTTTGAGAACCCATTCTCCAATTTGCAGGATCATTGCAGATTCTTCTGCCAAAGGAATAAAAATGTAAGGCATAATATTTTCTTTGCTGTTTTGTGGTTTCCAACGAATCAATGCCTCCATTCCAATTATTTTCCCACTTTTCATATCAACTTGCGGCTGATAATTAAGAGAAAACTCTTGCTGCAAAAGTGCGTTTCTCATTTTATTTTGTAATTCGTATTTATCCATTGATTGTTTGTTGATGTCTTTATTATAAAATTCAAAACGATTAGCTTTACTCCTTTTTGCGCTATTTAAAGCTGAAGTCGCAGTTTTCAATAAAACATCAAAGCTATCTGCATCCTTTGGATAGATCCCAACACCAATTCCGGCAGCAATATAGACCTCTTCCAAATCAATATAATATTTAGAATTAATCTCTTGATCCAACCTTGTAACAAAAGTGTAGAGTTCATTGATAGATTTAATATTTGTTTTAAGAATTGCAAATTCATCATTCCCTAATCTTGCAAGGCAATCATTCTTCTCTTCAAATTTTTTTAATTTTTCAGAGAGTGCTATTAATATTTTATTTCCAAATTCATATCCTTTTGCCTCATTAATCAATCTGAAATCGTTAATATTAATAATAATCAAAGCACACATTGAATTTTCTTGATGTAATAAATTTTTAAAAAATTCTTCAAAATATGTTTTACTTCGCAGTTTTGTCAAAGAGTCTAAATACTTTAATTCATAAACATCCTTTTCTCTTTGCTTATAATTTGTTATATCTATCACACTTCCAATGTAATAATCATCTTTATTGTATTGAACTACATCAATCTTTAAAAATAAATAATAAGTTTGTCCCTGCGCATTTTGATACTCAATTTCTTCTTTTATCTGTTTATTTTTATAAATATTATTTAATAATTCTTTATGTAAATGAATCATATCACCAATAATCTGATGATTTCTTAAATCATCTTGTGAATATCCGGATATCTTTTCAAACGCAGAATTACAATACAAACAAACATAATTTTGATCTACAATAAAAATTCCTTCATCCGTTTTAGATAGAAGCTTCAATATCATTTCCAGTCTCGTTTGAATTTTTATTTTTTTGTTTATTTCTTCTGACAATTTTATATTTTTATGCTCAATTTCTATCATATATTGGGCCATTTTTTTCGTCATAAAAGAAAGGCCCTTTGTTAAAATGCCAATTTCATCTTCTCTTTTAAAATAATTTTGCGGCAAACAAATCGTTCGATTGTTATTGCTATATCCTTCGATTTCTCTTGAAATAACAACAATTGGTTTTGATATACTAAATTGCAATAAACAAACTAATAATATAGTGATAATGATAATCGCAATTAATGCCAAATAAAATATCTGCATTAAATGATACAATGGTGCAAAGACTTCTTTTGTCGGAATTACAGTAACGACTATCCAATTTGCATTTTCAATAGGACTATAGGCTACATAGTATGCTTTATTATTAATCGTAACCTGTGTTACGCCTTTTTCGTTTGAAATCAGCTTATCTAAAGTGATACCAAATACTTCATTAAAAGAAGGCTTTTTAGACATTTCTTCTTCTTGATATTCAGGATGGTAAAGAATGTCTTCATTTTTATCCAAAATCATAGCATAACCATCTTGCCCTATATGATGTGTTTTCATCATTTTATAGAGGTCATCAATCATTAAGTCCAAACCAAATGCGCCTAAATTCTTTCCATTTTCAATGACAGGTACTGCAATGGTTATCACTTTCTTATTTGTTATAATATCGATATATGGATTGGTTACCGTAACTTTTCCTGCCTGAATCGTCTCAATATACCATGGTCTTTTACTTAATTCAAAATCCCATCTTATTTCATATCCAAACTGGTTGGTAATAATATCACTCGCTTCATCCAAAGCAATATAAGATAAAGCTATGTTTTCATCCATCATAGCGATGTCATCCAATTGTTTTGTTACTCGTGCATAAAGAGGGTGTTTCTGTTTATCTGATCTGTCTCTGACATCTTTCGTAATGTTTACAAAATCTGTATTTGTCGTCATTTCGGATGTTATTATAATATATTTTTGCATAAACATCTCAATTTCTGTAGCAATTCGTCCAGCCTCGTTTGACAACTCCTCTTTTCGTACTGCTTCAAAATAATCACGTACTTGCGTATTTAAATAAAAACCAAATATACAAAAAATCAACAAGAGAAAGATACTGTGTGCAAGTAAAATTTTTCTTATAATACTCTTTTTAAACCAATGCATTCTGTTACCCCTCTTAACTTTTTATAATTGATTACTAAAGCAAGAACCGGTTGATAAATACATAATTTGTTCCCCCATAGTTTCTTTCAGCTGATGGAAAGCGTCAACACCTGTACAATGACAGGTTAGATAAGTAGAGTTTGTTTCTTTTAGAAACTGTCCAATTTCTTTCACAATTTGCGGATTTTCTGTTTGATGGCATGAGTGATTATACAAGTGAAATCCACCTATTACCAAGCTTGGAAAACAACCTTTTCTTTGATGAAAATTCTCTAATATATTTATAATGCCATTGTGTGCACATCCTGCGACAAGTATCATTCCTTTCTCTTCTTTGATGATTAAATTTTGCTCATGCATAAAATCATCAAGAACCAAGGAACCTTTAATTTCTTTCAATAACTCCTTATTGCCAGACGGTTTATATTTTTGACCTTTAACATTGGATAAAAGTTCCATATCATCATCAATAATAAAATTATCTTTTACAAATACAAATCGATCATTCGGAAGTAAATTTTGATCTAATCCGATATACTTTTTTTCACCATCTTGGCGATTTGCAAAATATTTTCCAAATGCATTTTGATTTAATAAAATTTTTGCTTTATCATTTAGTTTTAAAAATGTAGCTAGTCCACCACCATGATCATAATGCCCGTGAGAAAGTATTGCAATGTCAACGTCTTTTAAATCAACGCCCATTTTTTCTGCATTTTTCGAAAAAATTGCACTTGCTCCCATATCAAATAAAATTTTATGATTTTTTGTTTCAATATATAGGCTCAATCCATGTTCACAATAAATATCATCAAAAACGGAAGTGTTCTCTACCAGCATTTTGAGAATCATAAGCAGCCCCCTCCTCCTTTATCCTTTTTTTATCTGCATACATATTAGAATCTGCTTCTTTTTCTAACTCAACGATAGATTTTTTGTTGTTTTCTCGATAAGAATATCCAAAAGCTACAGAAGGTATTAATTGCTCTTCTTCACTGATTACAATAGGATTTTCATTTAAATATTCTCTTATTTTAACAATTAAATGTTCTGCAGATTGAGTACTTTCTTCAAATAGAATAATGTAGAATTCATCTCCACCATATCGATAAAGATAAGCACTCTTAGGTAATATTTGATGCAAACTTCTAGAAAACAACTTTAAGAGTTCATCGCCAAGTTGATGACCATACTTATCATTTACAACCTTTAAATTATTTAAATCTGCAATAATGAGAATTTGTGGATATATTTTCTCATCAATGATATCCCGTACCTTTGTGAGATAATGATTTCGGTTTTTTAAATTCGTCAGTGTATCGGTGTACAAAAGTTCTTCTCTCGCATTTAAAAGTTCTGTCTTTCTCTTTTCTATCATTAAATCCTTTTTAATTTTATAAGTCAAAATCCCTAATAGAATCAACATAATCGCCATTCCAGATATGATAAATACCAGGCGCTCTTCTTTTATAATGTTTTGTCTATGCGGTATTTCTGAATATCCTGTCTTCGACAGTTCTTCAATATCCAGTAACGGGATAACTTTGTCTATAATCGAAGCTAAATAAACCTTATCTTTATTTACACCATAATACAAATAGGAATCTGAATTAGTAACTCCCTTTTCACATAAATTGAATAATTCCAATTCATCAATATAATATCTTACTACAGTTGGGTTTTCGATTAAATAATCCGCTTTGCCTGTACTGACTAGGTTTAATGATTCCATTATATTATTTGTTTCAATGATATTAACATTAACGAGATTTTTCTCCAAAACTTCTTTATGCCAAAACCCATTAATTACAGCAACTTTTTTATCTTCCAATCCAAAAATATCTCTGACATCTAAGCTGTCTTTCCTTCCGACAATAATATCTCGTTCCTTACTAAATGCTCTAGGAAATATAATATGTTTTGAACGTTCTTCTGTCTTTGCAATATTTAAAATATCAATTTCACCTTGCTTTAACTTTTCATATAGTGTATCAAAATCATCATATACATATATAAATGTTATTCCGGTTTTATTTCCGATTTCTTTTATAATTTCGGCACTGATTCCAAGATATTTTCCATCGATGTAATAATCAAAAGGAAGATAATCTTTTGTAATACCAAAAACAGCTTTTCCGTCCTGATTTAAGTAATTTAACTCATCTTCGTTTAGGTTCATTATTTTTCGATAATATTTTATTTCATTCTCCCTAATAAACTCCTTAAGCTTATTGTCTTCAATCGATTCAATTTCGTCATTCAAAATTTCTGCTAAAATTGCATCTTCTTTTCTTGTTGAAAAAGTTAATTCTGAATTAATTTTATTAATCTTAAAAACATATTTTAAATCAGGATAGGTGTAGATATAATCATAAATAACAGCACCTCCTGCAGTAACAAAGGCATCAATTAAACCTTTATGTACTGCTTCTACTCCATCCTTTTTATCATCAAATACAAATTTTTGATAATTAATTTTGCTATATAATTTAGGCAACAATTCTATTATAATATCATCTTTGAGAAAACCGACCTTCTTATGGTCAATATCTCCAATTGTTTGAATGGTACTTCCATCTTTTGTAATAATCGCATATGAATTTTTATAAACCGGCTTTGTAAACGCCATCCATTTTTTTCTTTCTTCTGATTCATTTGCTGCAAAGAGGATGTCAACATGTCCATTTAACAAATCTTGATAGATTTCAGACCAACTTCGAGTATCAATTTTAATATTAATTCCTAAATCTTTGCTGATATAATCCATAAGAGGAATAATATACCCTTCTTCTTTTCCATTATAATCAAAATACTCCATGCCAGAATAGGGATCTACACCTAAAACAAAAGTACGTCCTTTATTTTCTTCTAGATATTTTTCTTTTTCTGCCATTGTAGTACTAAAACTCTTTTCTGACGATCCAAAAACTAGAACGAAAGTAAAAAGAAGCAAAATATATTTCCGGATATGTTTTTTCAAATGATTCACCCCATTATCCATTTACTTTAGTAAGGCCTTTATCATCTTAATCTTTTTTTCTTAATCGTTTTCCCTTCTAAAATCATTTTAAGTATTTAAAACATTATATCTTATTTTCTTTCTATACCGCAATTCATTTTACTTTTTTTACTAATTAAAAGACAAAACAATCAGAATTGACTAACTGTTTTGTCTTCAATAACAAATTATTTTAATTAATATAATATTAACCCGATTTCATTCATCCAACTGCGCTTCCATTTGGCACAGGTTTTTCTGGCTGAGCCAGTACCGGTACAATTCCGTCCTTGTATCCGATATCAAATAACATTCCCTCTGATATCTCTCCTGCCATTTTTTTTGGTGCAAGATTGACAACAAACAGAGCTTGTTTTCCTTCTATCTCACGCGGATTCTCTCGTTCCCCTTTCATACCAACCAGTATATTCCTTTTAAAGTCTCCAAAGTCTACAGATAATTTGACTAACTTATTTGAATTTTTTACATCGGAGACCTGCATAATCGTACCAACTCTTATATCTACTTGATCCAAAACATCCATTGTTATATTTTCTTTTATCTCTTGCACTTTATTTCCCCTCTTTTCCTGTCATATGATCAATCACAATTTCAATAACATTCACCGAGTCGATGGCTTTATCAATGTACTTTTCACCACTCTTGATATATGCAGAAGAGTATTTTTCAATCAACGCCATTAATCCAGCCCGCTTTTCATTTTTATCTTTTAGAATTCTGGCTTTTCCAAATATAACTGCACTTCGGTACACGGTATCAAATTTTTCCGGCAGGACCGTATCTTGTTCAATAACACTGAAAGATACCTTTGGCTCTTTTATAATTGAGTCAATTTTATGTCCTTGCATTGCACCATGAAAATATATTTTATTATCTTTGTAGGCATAACTAATCGGTAGTGAATAAGGATAACCATCATCCCCTGCAA
The DNA here is from genome assembly GCA_034927775.1 of Anaerovorax sp. Classification (GTDB taxonomy): domain Bacteria; phylum Bacillota; class Clostridia; order Peptostreptococcales; family Anaerovoracaceae; genus IOR16. The sequence continues at coordinate 10,867 of JAYFPL010000155.1, forward strand.
GGCCAAGCGTACCATGAGACATTTTTTCCAGCATTTTAATTGTCTCTTCCATTGGCAATTGCTTTTCTTTTCTTCTCATTTCTCGAAACATAACTTCCTCCTTTTCTCTAACCTTTTACTAATTGATTCAATTTTACCTATTTATCTTACTTTTTTCAAATAATTATCTATGATTTGATCTTCTAAATTTTCAACTTGAATACTTTTATACTTTTGATTGCTGAAAATACTTACGTTGCAATTTGCTAAGTTTCTCTTTTTTTGAAAGTATGTATAAGATTTTCCTATAGACTGCACTGCACTTTTTTTAACAACTGTTCCAACCTTGTAAAATCCATTATAAGACATAACAAGTAAATCCTTTTCCATTCCAACCGCAGTATTTTTAAATTGCATATATCCTAAAATTAAGGCAAAAGGAAACAACAGAACACTTAAAAATCCAAATGGAAAGTAATATGTAAAAATAGCTACCAGAATGGCAATAAAAACGAATTTTTTCCATATAAATCGAATCAGAGCACGTTTCGGAGGTACTTGCATACAACCATCAAAATTGAATTCCGGTAAAATATCATTTATAATTTTACGTTCTAAATCAACATTGCAAATCGGAAATAAAATTGCAGATTCCCCTTTTTCATCCCCATAGCCAATGCTTTCAATTTCTAGGGTCTTAATATGGAATAACTGCATAATTAGATTTTGTTTGCTATGAATCCCTTTTATTTTATTTCGAGCAAACGAATAATGCTTTTCATTTAATAAACCATACCGAATATTTAATTTATCCTTATCCACATAAACTTTGAAATTATAATATCGAATAAAACTCTGTACTACAGATAATATAATACTTATAACTATAATTGCTCCTATAATCCATATCGCTTTTGTCAATAAATATTGGATTGTAAACTGCTCTTTATCAAATAGTTTAATATCAAAAATATCCAAAAAGTAATCATCTAAAAATGTATAGGCAACAAAAATAATACCAATTCCCTTAGCAATTGCATTTGAAGTTAATGCATAAAGCATGAGCTGACTTGAGTTTAAAGTATAGCAATCATAAGATAATTCTTCCAGTACTGTCTCATCATCCTTCCGATTTAAAATAAGATTACGAATCCCTATTGCTTTCTCTTTATTCAATAATAGCGATAGTTCACTTTCATCCTTTGAAAGACTGGCTGTATCAATTTTAATCTTAGCAAGACCAAAAGCTTTTTCAAGTATACCCTGTGATAAATCAACTGTATTTACTTTCTTGAATTGGATTTCTCTGATTTTTATATTCATAAGTCCGCTTTTATAATAAATTGCTTCATCTTTAAAATAAAAAATTTGATTATACCAATCAATCATGCTGAAAAGCATCACGATAGACAGAATTATAAATAAAACAAAAAAAATTGCAGAAAAACCAAAATCACTATGCATATTCTTTATCACAATAATTATTAAGAAGATCCAACTCATAAGCTTTCTTAAGAATAAATAAAAAATTTTACATGCATGGTTTCGCTCTACCTCATCGGAATCAAATTCATCCAGTTCCTTAATCATATCTTCTGAATTTGTACTAATGTTTTGGTGATTTTTCAATTCTTCTTTGTTATTCAATGTCTTCACTCATTTCTATCATTGCTTTTAATCTTTGTGAAATCTCATTTGCCTCTTCTAATGTTAATGCCGGTATTTCATGTACATCACTTGCTGTATTAATATTTAAGGAAGCAAGATGAAAACTCTGATAAATTGGTCCTTGTTCAATCTCAATGTATTGTATCCTAGATATTGGAATGATTACCTTATTTCGTACCAATACACCATGAAGCAATTCAATGCGATCCTCTTGGATACTGTATTTCCACTCTTTATATTGGATTACTGGCATAATAAAAGTATTTATTAAAAAACAAAAAACTAAAAAAATCGTTAAACCATTCAAACCATATTTTACTTCAAAAATACTTCCAAAGTTCGGCATTATTAACTTATAAACAACCGGATAATAAATTGCAAAAAATATCACTAAAGAAATCGTTCTTCCAATCATCCAAGCCTTTACTGCATTTTTCTGTATACGACTATATTCCATTTCTTGTGATAACTCCTCCCTGACCGTTTACTTCTACAAATGTTTTTCCATCTTCGAACGGATCTGCATCATCAAATACAGGGGAAATTACTACGTTTCCGTTTCTATCAATATAACCGTATTTCCCATTCTTCCCTCGAAACAAAAGTAACCCTTCCTGAAAGCCCTTTGTTAATCCCGTAAGATTGCCACCTTCCTCATAAGGCTCCTTAAATACTGTTTCACCCTTCTTATTGATTCCGCATAAATAATTGCCGCGTCCAACGATCGCCAAGCCTTCTGAATAAGAATAAAAATCACTGCAGCTAATTTTTTGAACTACCTCTCCATTTTTATTCATCAGTCCCCATGTATCATCGATTCGTTTCACAGGTGCCAATCCATCAGTAAAGGGTTTTGCTTCATCAAAGCTTTCCTGAAACACCAGGTTAAAATTATAATCAAAATATTGACTTTCCTGAATGATACTTTTAGTCGCATAAGTAACTAAAATTTTATCCTCATCGGCTTTATGTATCATATCATAATCGGGATCTAATAATACTGTCCCATTTATGTCCACAATGCCCCACTTTCCACCGAAGAAGCCATTATCATATTTATTTTCAAACTCATAAAGACCTCTTTTACTGTCAAATGTACTTAAATAGTCACAATCAAATCTTAGTTTTACGTTTCCAGATGGTTCAATAATATGATATCCCACTTCATCTTCTACAACGGCATAACCATTCTCAAACGGAGATGCATTTTTAAATGTCTTTGCTATAAAATCTTTTCCATCCAAACTATAATAATGTGCTTGATCCGTATCCCAATTTTCTCCTAGTATATACCCCATATCCCAATTAGGAGTAAGATGCCAATAAATAGCCGGAATGATAATCTCCCCTTGTTCGTTCATTACACCATACAGCTTATCAAAAATACTATCTTCATCTTTATCCTCTGCATATACTGAAAAAACTCTTAGCCCGTATTTCTGAAATTCTTTATTTTGTTTTAATTGACGCCAATCTGTGAATTCAAAATCTTTTTCAAGAGGAATCTCCCAATCAAGATTTGCAATGGTTTCTTCAAGCATTAATTTTTGCTGATATAAATGGTATGCTTTTACGCCAAGCAAAAGCACGGCAATGACAATAATTACAAGAATGGTTATCTTTTTCTGCTTTGTAAATGTTGATGTATTTTCTGGAAGTTCTACTATCTCCATCTAATTAAATTCCTTTCTTTCCCAATAATTACAATTCATTATAGCATAATACTTCCTTTCAAATATATTACAAACATCTTAATTTTTTAGTCTATCACAATATTGGTATTATAATAGTAGAAAAAACCTCCAAAACTATATTTTGTAGGTTTTATCTTCAATATCATTTTTATAATCTTAATTTAGATGTAACGCTGTGCGAATCATTTCAATTTCCGCCTTATGACCTGATAAATCATTTGGTGTTTCCAAATAGAACGGAAGATGGCATAAGTTAGGATGTGTAAGTATACGGAGAATCGCATCCATACCTATCGCTCCTTTTCCAATTGTCTCATGTCGATCTTTATGACTTCCAATGGGGTTCTTACTGTCATTGAGATGTACCGCATAAAGCCTATCCAGACCAATAATCTTATCAAACTCATGAAGTACTCCGCTAAGATCGTTTACAATGTCGTAACCGGCATCATAAACATGACAGGTATCCAAACAAATTCCTAATTTATCACTTAGCTTAACGCCTTCCATAATTTGATGCAACTCTTCAAACTTGCTGCCGATCTCCGTCCCTTTTCCAGACATAGTTTCTAAGAGAATCGTCGTTGTCTGCTCCGGTTTTAAAATCGCATTCAACATCGAAATAATTTGCTCAATTCCAGCTTCAATACCTTGCCCGACATGATTTCCCGGGTGAAAATTATAAAAGTTTCCCGGTAAATATTCCATACGCGCTAAATCATCTAACATTGTTGCCTTTGCAAAAATTCGATTTTTTTCATCTGCAGAGCAAGGATTCAACGTATAGGGTGAATGAGCTAATACCTTTTCAATTTTATTCTCTTGCATTAACTTCAAAAGACGCTCAACATCCTCTAAATTCATTTCTTTTGCTTTACTTCCTCTGGGATTACGTGTAAAAAATTGAAACGTATTTGCATTAATTTTTAAAGCATCCTGTCCCATTGCATAGAAACCCTTTGATGATGATAAATGACATCCGATTTTAAGTGTATTTTCATTGCTCATTTTCATTCCATCCCTTACAAACATCAACCCATTCGATGTAATTCGAATACTTTTCCAGCTCGGGAATGGTTAATTCAATGGCACTGTTACTGCTTCCGCATGCAGGAAATACGGTATGGAAACGCTGTAATGAGTCATCAAGATAAACCGGCACACCTTGCTTTATAGCAAATGGACAGACGCCTCCAACAGCGTGTCCCACAAATTCAATTACTTCATCCGGTGTCAGCATTTTGGCTTTAATCCCAAACTTTTCTTTATACTTTCGATTGTCAATTTTAGCATCACCGGCAGTAACAATTAAAATACAGTTATCGTCACGTTTAAACGATAATGTTTTAGCGATACGCTTCGGTTCACATCCAAGAGCAGCAGCCGCAAGCTCAACAGTTGCACTCGACACTTCAAATTCTAGTATTTTATCTTCTAAATTCCATTGGCGGAAATATGTTTTTACTTTTTCAATCGCCATTTTCATTCCTCCGTTCTATTTACGTTAAGAACCATTTTAATTGCTTTAAAGTATTTCGTCAAATTTTTTAATAATAATTGGTATATATATGAAATTCGTTAGATATTTTATTAAAAAATATTGACTTCCTTTTTCTTGTATAAAGATTGACACATCCACAAATAATACAATTGATTTTTAATCATTTAATTTTATATCACTAAGAAGAAAAAGGAGATTTTAAATGGGTATTGTAACAAATATGACCGACAAATTTCAAACTTGTATTGATGCATGCCATAAATGTGAACAAGCTTGCTATGAATGTTTTACAGCATGTCTAAATGAACCGGATTTAAATGCAAGAAAGAATTGTGTTAGCATGCTAATTGAATGTGCAATGATGTGCCAAATGTCAGCTGGAATGATGGCAATGAATGGCCAATTCAGTAAAGAACATTGTCAGCTATGTGCCACAATTTGTGATAAGTGTGCTGAAGAATGTGCAATGTTCCAAGATGATCACTGTCAAAAGTGTGCGGATATTTGCCGTATGTGTGCACAAGAGTGTAGAAGTATGGGTAGTATGTAATAACATTTCTAAATCTTAATAATTTAAAAACCTCTTTTGAGGATGTTTTAATAATTGCATCAACGAAAGAGGTTTTTTACTTTTTCTTCTTAAAGAATAATTAAACTGTTTATTAACAGCATCGTATAGACGATTTTCATTATATTTTCAGCTTTTTTAGTTTATGTTGCAAAGTCTGTCTTGTAACACCTAAAAGCTCTGCTGTTTTTGAAATGTTACAGTTGTTCATTTCAAATGCTCTCCAAATAACTTCTTGCTCTACACATGCAATATATTTTTGTAAAGTGACTCCACTTGCTAATGCATTTTCTATTTCATTTTCTGACATTATTTTTTCTTGCTCTCGACTGTAATATTTCATGAAATAAAAAGGTAAATCTTTCATTTCAATCACACTGTTATTTTTAGCCATACTAACTCCACACTCGATTACATTTGACAATTCTCTTACGTTTCCTCTCCAGGAATATGTATCGAAAGCTTTTAAAACTTCTTCACTAAACCCATGAAGATTTTTTTGGTTATTTTCCGAATGCTTCTCTAAGAAATATTTCATCAATAATTGTACATCTGTATCTCTCTCTTTCAGTAGAGGTACATAAATATCTATTACACTCAATCTATAAAATAAATCTTCCCTCAATTTTTTCTCATAAATTAACTGTTCTGGATTCTCATTCATAATCCCAATTACGCGTACATCTACATCTACGATATCGGTTCCGCCTATCGGTCGAAAGGATCCCTCTTGCAGAACACGAAGGAGTTTTGCCTGCAAACCAATCGGTAGTGAATTTATTTCATCTAAAATTAAGGTTCCTCCGTTTGCCATTTCAAACAAACCGATTCGGTCGATTGCACCGGTAAATCCACCTTTTACAGTTCCAAAAAGAACACTTTCCAATAAGTTTTCCGGTATTGCCGCACAGTTTTCCATAATTAACGGTTTTCTATATCTTTTACTTTCATTATGTATGCTTTGTGCGAATAATTCTTTTCCTGTACCTGATGCTCCGTAAATTAAAACATTTGCGTTTGATTCACTTGCTAGTTTTGCCTTTTTCTTTACATTTTTTATAATGTCACTTTCTCCAATAATATCAGAAAGAAGGTATCCACGTTTCTCTCCGATGATATTACTTTTTTTTGTTAATATACCGATATCTTTGCTAATTCCTAAAATCTTTTCATGTAATTCTCGAATCTCTGTAACATCCACTGCTACTTTAATAATGCCTATCATTTCACTGTTTTGTGAAATGGGCCATATAGAATTATTTGCGATTACCTTATTACCAAATTTATTAATTCCCGAATAAATTCTATTTACTAACGGTGTTGCACTATTTAGTACTGAAAGAATATCCTCATCTTTCGGATCGTTTCGTTCAAATAAATTCGTGCTTTGAATATCCTGTAGAGATCTATTTTCAATAACACTCATTTTACGATTATAGACTACGGTATTTCCACGTCCATCAACAATATAAATTCCATCCTTTAGTATTGAAGCTAATTTGTTTATTGTGCTATCAGTAACCATTATTTATACCTAATCCTTTAATATATTGCTGTATCCGGATTCATAATTCCTTTCGGATCAAATAATTGTTTTAATCCTCTCATTAGTTCAATCTCTTCTCTACTTAACTGCATTTTTAAATTTTTATTGCGAATTTTTCCTATCCCGTGTTCACCGGTAATACTTCCTCCTATCGAAATTGCTATTTGATACAATTCCACCTTCATATCCTCATAATATTCTGGTACTTCTCCATTTTTTAAATAAATGTTATTATGAACGTTCCCATCCCCAACATGTCCAACGGTATCGATTGTAGCATTGTATTTGCGTGCAATATGATTAAAATGCTTCATTAAATTAGGAATTTCTGCGGGTGGAACTGAGATATCCAAAGAATCAACCAATAAATTCTTTGTTGCATGGTAGGTATTGCTTCTAATTTCTAAAATACGCTTCCTTTCTTTAATAGAATTCAATACAATGTAATCGACTACGCCCATTCTGCTGCAAACTTCTTCAATCGCTACGCTTGCATTGAATAGTTCTGCTTCATTTTTCTCTGATAGTTCAAAGAGTAAAAATACTTCTCCTTTATCTAATGGCCAATCTTCTCCTAAATATTCTGCGGTTCGCATTGCAATGGACCGATCTAAATACTCAATCGTCAAGGGAGTAATTCCTTTTCTTAATATACGATTAACGACTTCCGTTGCTTCCGTATAACTGTCAAAAGAAACCAAAATGCCACTATTAAAATTCGTTTTAGAAAATAATTGCAATGTTACCTCTGTAATAATTCCTAGGGTTCCTTCTGATCCAATTATTAATTGCATTAGATCGTATCCGGCGTTATTCTTTTTCAAACTTCCACCAAACGATACAATATCACCGGATGCAAGAACTACCCTCATTCCTTTTACATTATTTCGCATTACCCCATGCTTTCCTACCTTTGCCCCACCGGCATTTTGAGCAACCAGTCCTCCTACTTGAGCGGTATCTTCTCCTAATTTTGCCGGAAAATATAAATTAACACGTTGATTCAGCAATGCATTCATTCCTTTTAAGGTAATTCCGCTTTGTACTTTTACCATAAAATTTTTTTCATCGATTTCAACGATTCGATTCATTCGCTCCATAGAAATAATAATGCTTGGATAGGTTGGTATTGCTGCACCACATAGACCCGTTCCACCACCTCGAACTACTACAGGAATTGACTCTCTATTCGCTAATTTTACAATTTCCGCAATTTCTTGTTCATTTTCCGGTTTTACTACTACACATTCTTCAGAGGCCTTAGGTCTTAGAAAGCGTTCTGTTTCATCATATAAAAACAAAGCTACTTCATCGACGTCTACAATGCAATACTCTTTCCCTACAATTTTTCTTAATAAATACCGTATTTCACTGTTCACCATAATTCACTTCTACTCTCTTATTTTCCTATATATTTCCCATATAAATATTTAACCTATTATAATTTTACATATTTATGTATTTTAAATCAAATAAATTATCATAAAATTCTTAAAATGCGAGACCCTCTTAGGTAATTTTTATTATCTACTAACGAGGAGAGCTCCCAATAGGGAGCTCAAACTTAAAATAATTCAATTTCTTATTTAGTATATTGCGGTCCCTGGATTCAATATATTATTAGGGTCAAATAATCCTTTAACTCCTCTCATTAGATTTATCTGAATCTCATCAAATTGAAGTGGTAAATTCTTTCTTCTAATCTTTCCAACACCATGTTCACCAGTAATGCTTCCACCTAATTGAATTGCCAATTTATACAATTCCTCTTTCATTTCTTCATAATAAGGCGGTATTTCACCATCCACTAAATAAATATTATTATGTACATTTCCATCCCCAATGTGCCCAACCGTATCAATGGATGCATGATACTTTTCTGCGATGGAACTAAAACCATGCATTAATGCTGGCATTTGAGCTGGCGGAACTGTAATATCCATAGAGTCCAGAATGCTGCTCTTAGAAGCGGTATAGGTGTTGCTTCTAATATTTAATATTCGAGCTTGATCCTTAGAGCTGTCAGCAATTAAACTTTCCACTGCTCCTACTACTTCACAAATTTCTTCAATCATACCACCTACATCAAACAAGGCATCTTCACTGTCTTCGGATAAAATAAACATCAAATCAACATTACCCTTTTGCAACGGCCATTTTTCTCCTAAATGTTCAGCAGATCTTAGTGCAATTTGACGATCTAAGTATTCAATAGATAAAGGTATAATCCCACTCTGTAATGTCTTAGTCGCCGCTTCGGTTGCTTGATCGTATGAATCGAAAGAAACCAATAACGTTCCAGTAAATTTTGACTCTGGGTATAACTTAAGCATCACCTTTGTAACAATACCAAGTGTACCCTCAGAACCAATGATTAATTGTAATAAATCATATCCAGCATTATTTTTTTGAAGTTTTCCCCCTAGATTCATCACCTTTCCATTCGGGAGCACCAATTCTACACCCTTGATATGATTTCGCATTACACCATGCTTTACGGCTCTCGCGCCTCCGGCATTTTCTACGACAAGTCCACCCATCTGTGCACTTTCATCGCCAGGATGGCAAGGGAAATATAACACATCCTTAGTCTTTAGAAATTCATTCATTTCACCCAATGTAACTCCAGCTTCCAGTGTAATAATGAAATTCTTATCATCCAAATCAATGATTTCCTTAAATCGTTCCATCGATAAAATTAAACTTGGTTCCGTAGGTATCGCAGCACCGCATAAGCCTGTGCCTCCACCTCGAACTACAACCGTTTGCTTATTTTTATCGGCTAGAGCCATAATTTTAGATACTTCTTCTGTCGTTCTTGGTTTTACAACCACACAGTCTTCATTGGCGGCCGGTCTTAATCTGGGTTCCGTTTCATCATAAAGATAACTGACTACATTATCATGTTCAGTAATAACATAATCCTCACCAACTATGGCTTTTAATTCTTTAATCAACATTCCATCCATATTACGGTATTTATACAACGTTGTGTTGTATATCTCCTTTCATCTACTTATCCTTGCATCAAGCTATATTTCTTTGCTTCTCAGTCTTTCTATCAACATTGGTACAACTTTATAAACATCCCCTACAATACCATAATCCGATACTTCAAAGATTGGAGCTGATGCATCTGAATTAATTGCCACTATCACATCAGATTCCTTCATCCCAGCTAAATGCTGCGGTGCTCCTGAAACTCCACAAGCAATGTATAACGATGGTTTTACCCGGTTACCGGAATATCCAACCTGGTGAGCTTTATCAATATAACCCTCATCCACAATTGCCCTACTTGCTCCTACATCTGCTTTCAGACATTCTGCTAATTCATAAATCATTTTCATATCTTCTTTTGATTTAATTCCCTTTCCGGCAGAAACGACAATATGAGCATCTGAGATATCAAATTCACTTTCTTCCAATTCCTCTAAAATTTCAACTAAATCATTGCTACTTACATTAGCATCGACTTTAATAATTTCACCATGAACCTCATCGATCCATTCTGCAGGGGCAAATTCCTTATACCTGATTGTCGCCATTTGCGGTAAGGTTTCGGTTTTAATATGCGCCAATATATTATCACTGAAAGCAGGTCTGATTTGAATTAACCTACCATCTGTATCCATCATTAATTCCGTACAATCTGCAGTCAATCCCGTCTCTAACGCGGCTGCAATTCTTGGTGCCAAAGATCGTCCAAGAGTTGTTGCCCCGACCAGTAACATCTCCGGCTGAATCTGTTTCAGTAGTTCACAAATATTCTCTTTATATAACCATTCATCCGGCATATCAAAGGAATCCGCAACAATATGATATACCTTATCTGCACCACGGTGTAGTATTTCATCTAAGTTTAAATGATCTGAACCTAAAACAATGACATCTTTTTCAAACTTACCTTCCGGAAAACTCGCAATGAGTTCTGCCGCTTTTCCTAATAACTCATATGTAACTTTGTGAATCTTACCTTTTTTCTGTTCAGCAAAAATCACAATCTTTTTTACGTCATCTACCATTTTAACCCTCCAACACACTTTTTTCTATTAAATCGCCAATCATTTCATCTAAGAAATTCTCAATGTTGTCTTTTTCCTTCTTGCATATGCGTGATTCTGCTTTTGGTACGACAATTTTTCTTACTTTTGTTGGAGAACCCTTAATACCAACTTCTTCTTTATCAATAAACTCGGAAAGTTCTTCGAGAGACCAAGTTAGAATGTCTGCTTTTCTTGCTAAAGCCTTGCTTTTAAAAGAAGGCAGTCTTGGAACATTTAAGTCCTTGGTCACCGTTAATAAAACAGGAAATTTAGCTTTTTTAACAAATTTCCCATCAAAAATATCGGAAACAACGGTAATATCATTCTCTGAAACATTTAATATTTCTTCAATATAAGAAATATGAGGTATGCCTAAGAATTCTGCAATTTCAGCGCCCACTTGACCCGTATCGCCATCCACTGTTTTTTCTCCTACTAAAATAATCTCCGGAACCCCCATCTTCTTTAAAGCTGCTGCTAATGTTTTAGAGGTAGCTTTTGTATCTGCCCCGCCAAATGCTCGATCGGATAACAAAATTCCTTTGCTGGCTCCCCTGGCAATTCCCTCTCTAAGAGAATCCGCACCTCTTGGCGGCCCCATTGTTAAAACAACCGACTCACACATCTTACTTTCAGCTATTTTTACACCTGCTTCCAAGGCATTTAAATCAAATGGATTAATTTCCACTCCAGCTGTTGAACGGTCTACTAGCCCACGTTCACAATCAAATTTTACTCGTTCCATATCTGGTACTTGCTTTATCAAAATGGCAATATTCATACGATTCCTCCACTAATTTGCAAACATATTTGGCAGCAGCATGGAAACCGGCTCCCAAAATGTTGTAACTAACAATATTAGAATTAAACTTGCTACAAACGGAATGATATTCTTAGCTACCCGCTCAAATTGAATTCCTCCAACACCACTGGCTACAAATAAATTTGCACCGTAAGGCGGAGTAATAAAACCAATCGCCAAATTCATTGTCATTACAATTCCAAATTGAATTGGACTCATTCCTAATCCCACTACAACCGGTAAGAAAATTGGTGCCAATATTAAACAGGAAGAAATGTTATCAATAAAGCAGCCAATTACTAATAAAAATAGATTGATAATTAAAATGATAATAATTTTATTATCTGTAATCGTCGTTAATAGCATTGCAACTGTATTCGGTACTTGCTCCATGGTTAGATAATTTGCAAATGAAGTTGATAATCCGATCATATAAGACGTGGCTCCGTTAATAAGAGCGGTTGATACTAATGCCTTATAAATAAATCGGTTTTCTAATTCCTTATAAACAAATTTTCCTATGATTAAAGCATATACGATTCCAATAACCGCTGCTTCTGTTGGGGTGCAAACACTACTGTAAATTGACCCCAAAATAATGATTGGCATGAGCAATGCCCAAAATGCATTTAAAAATTCTTTACCGACATAAGAAAGACTTAGCTTTTTTCCGCTTCCTTTCCAACCATTTTTTTTACATATAACATAACTGGTTATCATCAATGCCAAACCCATTAAAACACCTGGAATAATTCCCGCTAAGAACAAATCCGAAATGGATGTGCCCGTAGCTACAGCATATATTACAAATGGAATACTAGGAGGAATTACTACACCTATGGTTCCTGCCGCTGCAGTCAATGCGGCTCCGAATCCACCATCATAACCTTTTCGCTCCATTGCAGGCATCATAAAAGTACCAATTGCCGATACAGTTGCCGGTCCCGAACCAGAAATTGCTGCAAAAAACATACAGGAAACGGTTGTGACCATCGCTAAGCCACCTGTAATAAATCCAATTAAGCTATCTGCAAAATCAAGAATTCTTTTGGAAATTCCGCCATGTTCCATTAAATTCCCTGCCAATATAAAGAAAGGAATTGCCATTAAAGGAAAAGAATCTAACCCGGCAAAAGCATTCTGTGCAATGATTACAGTTGGTATGTTACTGGTTAACATTAAAGTTAATGCAGTTGCTAATCCAAGTGCAATACCAATCGGTACGGTTAAAAATATGAACAAAAATAAAAATCCGAATAATAATACTACACTCATTGTTCAACTCCTTCTGGCAATACGCTCTTATTCCTAAACATTGTCTTTATCAACGTCATCAAATTCTGAATCAGACGATATACCATTAATCCGGATCCAATCGGTACTGAAAGATAAGGTATCACCATAGGCATTCTCATCGCCGGAGATAGTTGTTTCATACGTCCTATCATTTGTACCACTTGACCACCTTTCACAGTTAGGAAAATAGCAAATCCAAGCCAAATGATTAATGCGATTAACTCAATATAATTATGATATTTGGTATTTACAATTGACTTAAGTACTTCAGCACGTAAATGTCTTGAATGCTTCGCAGCATATGCCGCTCCAACCCATATCTGCCATAAGAATAAATACCTGGCGAATTCTTCACTCCAAGGTAATGATGCTTTAAATACATAACGCATGATTACTTGTAAAAAAATAATAATGACCGATAATGAGATAGTTGCTACTAAGAAATATTCTTCTAAATTATCATCTAATTTTTTTAATCGATTCAACAGAGTCCCCCCTCAGTTTCTCAAGTGTTACAGAATACACGAGGAGAGACTCCTCGGTATTCTGTTTTATTAACGAAACGATAAGATTTCTGAATGTTATTCATTTGTTTCTGCTTTAATTTCATCTAATAATTCCGAACCATAGGTTTTGATATAGTCATCATATACACTCTGTGCAGCATCTATAAACTCTTGCTTCTGTTCTGGAGTCAATTCATTGACTTGCATACCAGCTTCTTTTAAATCATCGATATATTCACGCTCTTGCTCTGCACACATTTCTCTTTGCGCAGCTACGCAATCTTTTGCTGCATCTCTTACGACTTGCTGTAAGTCTTCCGGTAATTGATCAAAGAAAGTTTTACTGATTAAATATGGACACTGTGTATAAACATGCCCAGTCAAGCTCAAATACTTTTGAACCTCAAAAAGCTTAGATGTATAAATAATAGGAATTGGATTTTCCTGTGCATCTACTGTACCTTGCTGTAATGCCGTAAATAATTCATTAAAGGAAATAGGAGTTGCATTTGCCCCAAAAGCTTTAAAGGAAGCCATATGAATTGGATTTTCCATAGTTCGAATCTTTAGTCCTGCTAAATCTTTCGGAGTCGTAATTGGTCCTCTGTTATTTGTTATATGACGATACCCATTTTCACCATATCCAAGATTAATAATACCAATCTCT
>JAYFPL010000005.1:0-7596 GCA_034927775.1 Anaerovorax sp.
ATTGCCTCGCCGGCAAGATGAGAAATTTGGTTAAATAGTTCTTGCAGACGAATTTCATCAACCTCTTTGTTCAAATCACTCACCTGTCTTTCCACGAATCGAGAGGTGGCGTCTGCCATCATCTCGTCTGCCAGAGGAAACAAAAGCATGGAGAGGTTGGTGTACTGTTCTTGGAAAACCAGCGTGGTTTTCTGCTGTTCGCAAACCTCTTGCGCCCGTTGGTAAAGTGGATGCGGCTTTATAAGTTCTGTACCGTCCAGTACATGAAAGAGAAGACTCTGCAGCTTGCCTGCTGATTGAAACCCCTCATCCGCAACATCATAGGCAAGATTGTTGCATAATCCCTCAAAGACAAGGGAAAGGTAGCAATCCAGCAGATATCCTTGCTTACCGAGCCGTAGACGAATCTGCTTTGCCAACCTAAAGAGCGACAGCAGGAAGTTCTCTGTGACTCCGCTGTCCAGACAGCCAAAAAAGCTGTCCCTATGTTTGAAAATGTTCATGTTATCCCCGACCTTTCTTAAAATGGTCGGAAATTTCCCGTATCGTCAAAAGCGTATACAAAGGCGGAGGCGTATTGCCTCGAATCCCATGCACACGCTGTGATTTTCCTTGTGCCGCCACAGAAAAAGGATTATAATAACCTTGTCGTGGTGCCGCTTCTGCGGTTGTGCTTGGGTGCTGACTCACCTTAGCGCAGGGTTAATGTGTTACAGCACATCTTCCTGCCATGACGTTTTTTATTGTCGGGGAAACTCCGCCAATTGTATGTAAGCTCTGAATGGAGAGATTGTCAACAGCCTTCCTAAAAAATGGAGGCTTTTTTTGTTTTATAGAAAGAAACAAGTGAGGCAGATTGATTGACCATCCTTTGCAAAGATATTCTGTACTATTTTGGGGATGCAGAAAAGTAAATATTGTTTAGCTTTTATTTTAATTCTTTTTAGTATTGGGTATAGCTTTAAGTTAGGCTTTGAGGTATGCTTTGCTTGCAAAATTAAAAACAGGAGGAAAAAGCTATGGAAGATACTAAAAGTTTATGTGCCAAAATTCCTATAGAATTGCACAATAGAGTAAGAGCAAGTCAAGAAGAAAGCGGGCTTAACCTAAACCAATATGTAGAAAAGCTGATTATTGAGTATTATCAAATGAAGGAGATGAAGTATATGGCACAAACACAAACAAGGACACTTGCACTGCAAATATCAGAGGAACTCTTTGCAAGGATAAAAAACCACATTGATAAAAACCCACACTTAACTCAAAAAGCATTTATCACCGAGCTCATAATAAAAGCTTTAGATGAAGCTGAGACACAAGAAACAAAATAGCTGCTGGCAAGGATAAAATGTCCTTGATTTATTAATGTTTAGAAAAATTTCCAAACAGAATTGCTCCTTAGTTGTAGGTATATAGTGGAAAACCCGAATGGTATGTTTATGAGTCTAATTATGGATCTTCGATGAGTCAGAAATGGTAAAATAATATATGGTATTTTGGTTGGTATTTAGGTATAGCTAGTATTCATTAATAATGCTATTGTGTTGTACTTGAAGGAGGCGGAGAAAATGCAGAAAGAAAAATTACTTAGCAGGCTGTACAACGGAAATTTGTGCCCCATAGCAAAGGAAGTAGTTCATGGCAGTGAATACCAAAAATGCCTGTATGAAGTGGCTGAACTTGAAAAACAACTCAACACGCTATTAGATGCACAAGGCAAAGAAAGACTGCAAGACTTTGTCACAGCACAAGGAAAACTCAGCTATATAAATGCTGAGGAACGGTTTACACAAGGCTTCCGTATGGGAGCAAAACTGATATTGGAAATAATGAATGAAGATGACGGAGAGCTAAAATCTTTGAAGAAATAGCACTTCGTCATTTTTTTATGCAAAGCTTGGGCATATCGTGAAAATGGTATGCTCTTTTTACTTGGAGAGAAAGGAGGTTTCGCCTTTTGTTTATATGGGATTTTTTGCTCAGTGATGTGATGGATCAAATCATTGATTGGTTTTACGGGCATCTTGTAGGCTTTCTCGGTGACTTTTTTGCCCAGATGGGCAATATGGGCGTGGAGTTATTCGAGATGAATTGGGTTCAAAGCATTGTGCTGTTTTTTTCCTATCTTGCATGGACTCTTTATGTTACAGGACTTGTGGTGTCATGTTTTGAAACAGGAATTGAATATCAGTATGGCAGAGGAAACCTTAAGGATACAGGAATAAACGCTGTCAGAGGGTTTATGGCGGTCAGCCTTTTTACCGTTGCCCCGATAGAACTGTATAAGTTATCGGTAAATTTACAAGCAAGCCTTACTACAGGAATTACAGGTCATGCAAATGGAATCAGTGATTTGGCTAACAGTATTATTACCGAATTAAACAACGCAGGGACCCTTGATGCCGTTGGAAACTCTAATGTGTTTGGAGGATTGTCCGCTATTACTTCACCCATTATGGCACTGTTTATTATTATCCTTATGGGATATGCTGTGATAAAAGTATTCTTTGCCAATCTCAAGCGTGGTGGTATTCTGCTGATTCAAATAGCCGTTGGAAGCTTATATATGTTTTCTGTTCCCCGTGGATATTTGGATGGATTTATAGGGTGGTGCAAGCAGATTATAGGACTTTGCTTAACTACTTTTCTGCAAGCGACCATACTTACAGCGGGACTGATGGTTTTAAAGGGCCATGCATTACTTGGGTTGGGACTTATGTTATCTGCAGGTGAAGTTCCAAGAATTGCGGGTGCATTTGGTTTGGATACCTCAACAAAAGCAAATGTGATGAGTGCCGTCTATACGGCTCAAGCAGCAGTGAATACAACTCGGACCATCGTACAAGCGATGCCGAAGTAGAAAGGAAAGTTTCTATGGAATGGAGATGATTTAAATGTTTACAATGGGAAGCCTTTTTGATGGGATTGGCGGATTTCCCCTTGCTGCAATCCACAATGGAATTGTGCCTTTGTGGGCCAGTGAAATCGAAAGTTTTCCCATCGAAGTTACAAAAGTACGATTTCCCGAGATGCTCCATGTTGGTGACATTACAAAGCTTGATGGGAGAAAACTTCCTGTTGTGGATATTATTTGTGGTGGCTCACCTTGCCAAGACTTATCTGTAGCGGGAAAGAGGGCAGGACTTGATGGCGAACGTTCAGGACTCTTTATGGAGCAGATTAGAATAACAAAAGAAATGAGGTATGCCGATGGAAAAGACGGAAAAGCAAATGACCTTATTCGACCTCGATTCTTCGTTTGGGAAAATGTACCCGGAGCCTTCTCCTCTCAGAGCGGAGAAGATTTTAAAGCGGTGCTTGAAGAAACCATCCGAATTGCAGACCACACCATATCTGTACCTCGACCTGCGGGAGGGGTATGGAAATCTGCTGGGTGCATTTTGGGAAGAGAATTCTCCCTTGCTTGGAGAGTTCTGGATGCTCAATACTGGGGTGTCGCCCAAAGGCGCAAAAGAATCTTTCTTGTCGCAGATTTTGGAGGACACACCGCTCCCAAAATACTCTTTGAGCAAGACCGCTTGCTGGGGAATACTTAGACGAGCAAAATCGAGAGGTAAGGAGTTACCAAAACAATTAAAAACAGCATTGGAAATACAAGCCGGAATTACACAGATAGATAACATCAGTCTACCAAATATGAAAGAGATGAAATCTTATCATATTAATCAAAGGAATGAAGGTATTGACCTTGAAAACCTTTCGGGTGCGTTGATGGCAACACAAAATATGCAGATGCAGACCTTTGTTACAGAACCTATGATTTGTTTAAATGACCAAGGCGGAAACCGCATGGACATTACTGAAAGTATAACATCTACATTAAGAGCAAGCATGGGTGGAAACCTCCCAATAGTTATGGGAAGTCAGCAAGGTGGTGCGGAAATTTGTGAGAATCTTTGCCCGACGATTACATCAGCGGCCGGAACAAGTGGAAACAATCAGCCGGTACTGTTTGATAATCACGGTAAGGATTGCAGATACAACGGACCACTGAAAGTTGCACCGACAGTGGCAGCAACCTATGGGACAGGTGGAAATAATGTTCCTCTTGTTTCAAAGCCTATTGCTTATAGCTTGGATAGCAGAGACAGTAATTCAATGAAATCTGATAACCCATTATCAGGGTGTCGGGAAACAGATAAATCACGAACCCTTGATACTACAAACCCAGATCCAAGTAAAAATCAAGGTGGTATTGCCATAGTACAGGAAAGTTATTGTATTGCCAGCAATACGATTAACCGCCAAGATCATAACGGTGGCAACGGTCAAGGGGTACTGAAAGACATCAGTTATACCCTTACAACATCAGATGTTCATGCTATTTATAAGCCTGAGCCAGTAGGAGCCTTGTGTTATCGTGATTACAAAGGAGTAAATTCTATCTATGTAAATCAAGACAAATGCATTGTAGATAAACCATACCAGAATATTGTTGGAGCATTGTGTAATGGTGATTGGAAAGGTGCAGGCAATCAATATGTCAGCCAAGATAAGTGCATTATTGACAATCAAAGCACCATCTATGGTCAATCCGCATTTGCAGATTACAAGGAAGGTTGTAGCACTTTAAGAGCGGAAGGCGGTGACAATGGTGGAGGAAGTAAAAATCTTGCAGTATCACGAAATCTTGTCCGTAGGCTGACACCTCTTGAGTGCGAAAGACTGCAAGGCTTTCACGATGGGTGGACGAATATACCAAAAGCTCCAGATTCGCCAAGATATAAGGCACTTGGAAACAGTGTGGCAATTCCATGCGTAGACTTTGTTCTCCGTGGGATTGCTTTTTTCTTGCAAAAATCCAAGGAAGAAAGAGAGGAAAGTTAAAATGTATATGTATCCTGATAACTTAAAAGCAAAAGCAACACTATGGCTTTGGGAACTCCGTGACATTGGTATTATCGGAATAGGATTGCTTATTTCTGTTTTTGCCCTTGCTCAAACAGGTATCCTATTCCCTGTTGTAATTACTGCAGCATATGCTTTTTTAAGCATTCGCTTTGAGGATATGAGTATCTTGGATTTTATCCGATATGCTGTATCCTTTTTTATTTTAAAGCCGCAGACATATGAATGGAGGTTGTAAACTATGAGAAGAAAAGAAAAGACAACGAAAGAACATAAAAATTCTACTAGAGAACTGATGGGAATTACGGAAATCACTGATTACAGCCTTGTTACTTCTTTCGGTGAACTTGTATATTTTATCATCCACCCAACAAACATTTCTGTACTTTCAGAAAGTAGTGTAAGCAGTAGAATCTATGCACTGATGACGGTGCTGAAAGGTATTGCTGAAATTGAAATGCTCTGCCTTAATTCAAAAGAGAATTTCGATGACAATAAGGAGCATCTGAAAAAGCGTATGGAGGAAGAGGAAAATCCGATTATCCGAAAACTTTTAATGCAAGACAGCACCAACCTTGACCGAATGCAGGTGCAGATGGCTACTGCTCGTGAATTTCTGATAATCATTCGATTGAAAAATGAGAAAGAAAGTGATGTGTTTCCGTATTTATCTCGTATAGAAAAGAGCCTAAAGGATCAGGGCTTTACGGCAAGGCGAGCGGATAATGCGGATATCAAGAGGATTTTGGGAGTGTACTTTGAACAGAATGTCACGACTGATAGGTATGAAAATTTTGATGGAGAGAGGTGGATTGTGCTTGGTGAGCAATAGCTATTTGAGTTGAAGTACGCCTTGAAAAGTTATATAATTTAACAGAACGATAGAGTGGAATTTATTTATGTGAAACTGGATAGAGGATGGAGAAAAGTAGATACTTATGCCTAATATGATTTACGATATTCGCACAACTGAATATGCTCAACAGACATTGACCAATCTCACAGGTGTACCAATCCCAGTATGGGAGCAATATCTTGGTCATGAGAGCGAATATGAATATACAGACTATCTTGTGGCAGACGTGATAAACTCTCATGGAAATCTTCCCCATAGCTACAGAGATTTTGAATTTGTTTACTTTCATGTAACGACAAGTGCCAACGGATGTGTATCTTTCTGGAATCATGGAATATTAGATCTAAAGCAATCTTATTTGTGCCATGACTCTGAGCTGAGAGAGTTTTTGGAAAATCACGATATTCATATTGATTTAGATGATCAAATGCTGACATACCGCAGACAAGGATTTGATATTACTTTTGGAGCTTGTCCAAGACAGGACACAGAGGCTTATAACTGTTGGTCCATAGGGAGAAAGTTTTATTTTGATTACACTGTATGTGGGTTCTTATCAGTGTGGGAGACAAACCCTTATGGTGGACAAGTTCACCGTAGACCAGAAATTTTGATGAATATCGATAATCTTCTTGGATTGAATTTATCTCAAGAGTGGACGTTGACGCATGATTCTTATGAGGTAGTGGCCAAGGTAAGTGGTGAAAATATCTGCTATGATGGTGATGACAATCAAAGTGAGGAGGACAAGGTTCTAAATTACTTGACGAAGGCATATTTTACAGCATTTGGTGAACCGACTGAAGAAGTGCTTCTAATTAAGAACCATGTACAGATACCGACATTAGATATTCTTGAAATAAATTCGATGTCCCATTGGAAAAATGATTGATGTTTTACATGTTGGAGCTTAAAACTTTTACGAAATTTAAAATAGAGCAACAAATTCCAATTTATTGAGGAGATTGTGAGCAATACCTTCCAGAATCACAAAACTTACAACTAAATAAAATCCTAACATCCCTAGAGCAATCTTCATAATGAGGTTGCTTTTTTTCATGTTTAAAACCAAGAAAGGACTGATAATAATAGATGAACAATCAAAGCGTTATAACTGAATCGAGTGGTCAACTCAAAACATTTTTAGATATGATTGCTCCATCGGTGATTAAATTTAATGTGGATCATTTTATTTGTGGAAACACATTTCGCTGTGTGTGGGCACTGCGTGAATATCCCACAGTAACGGAAGAACAGGCAATCCTCCGTCATTTAGGTGAAAAAGATGGTGTGACACTGCGTATCTATACAAGACAGGTAACACCAACAGAAGAAAAAAGAATTATCCATAATGCCACAAATAAGAACAGAATGAATACTGCAAATACCAGTGATTTGCAAGAAAGTGTCACTGCTGAAAGCAACCTGCAGGAGGTGGTTACTTTGGTATCAACTATGCATCGAAACCGAGAACCACTCTTGCATTGTGCCGTATATATCGAACTGACTGCAAGCGACTATGATAGCCTAAAACTATTACAAACTGATGTTTTGACAGAACTTGTTCGCAGTAAGCTGAATGTAGATAGGCTGTTGCTCCGTCAGCAACAAGGTTTTTTCTGTGTTGGACCATCGGGGAGAAATATTTTTGCCGGTCAGTTCGAACGAGTCCTCCTTGCCTCATCCGTTGCAAATCTGTATCCCTTTAATTATTCGGGAAAGACAGACAGCAACGGTTTTTATTTAGGCAGAGATAAATTTGGCAGTAACATTCTTGTGGATTTTGATAAGCGAGATGATGACAAAACCAATCCATGTATCCTCATATTAGGTAACTCGGGGCAAGGTAAAAGCTATCTTCTTAAGCTGAT
>JAYFPL010000222.1:0-23137 GCA_034927775.1 Anaerovorax sp.
CTTTTTTTAAAGAAATGGAGGATTCTTTATTTGCTTTGGATTCCTTACTTTCTAATTTTCGGATTTCTATATAATCGGTATAGCCCCCAGGATAATGCCCTATTTTTCCATCCTCTTCATAAACAAAGGTTCGAATTACAATTCGATCAACAAAGTACCGGTCATGGGATACGACCAAAACAGCACCCGGAAAATGATCCAGATAATCTTCTAAAACCGTAAGTGTTTCAATATCCAAATCATTGGTTGGCTCGTCAAACAGTAATACATTCGGTGCACTCATTAAAATACTCAGCAGATACAAACGACGTTTTTCTCCACCGGATAGACGATTTATATGAACTGAATGGAGACTGCTAGGAAACAGAAAACGTTCCAGCATTTGTGATGCAGTAATGGTTCCATCTTCGGTTGCAACATTGTATGCAATGCTTTGAATATAGTCGATGACACGAAGATCTTCATTTAACGCTTCATTTTCCTGAGAGAAATAACCAATTTTTACTGTTTCACCAATTTCTACAGATCCGCTGTCCGGTTGAATCAAGCCTTGAATTAATTTTAAAAGCGTAGATTTTCCACAGCCATTTTGGCCGATGATTCCAATACGATCATTTCGTAAAACAGTATAAGAAAAATTGGAAATCAATTTTTTATCACCATAGCTTTTCGAAATATTTTTTAGTTCAATTACCTTTTTTCCTAAACGACTGGCTACAGAATTCATTTGTAGCTTTGTTTCGTTAATAATCAGTTTGTTTTTTTCCAATTCCTCAAATCGTTCTATTCGGGATTTGGCTTTGGTACTTCTAGCCTGTGCTCCTCTTCGAATCCATTCTAACTCTCTACGGTAGAGTGTTTGTCTTTTTCGTTCGGATGCAATTTCCATTTCTTCTCTGGCTGCTTTCCTTTCCAAATAATAGGCATAGTTACCCTCATGACGATAAATGTTCCCATTATTTAGTTCTAATATATTGTTTGTTACACGATCTAAGAAATAGCGATCATGCGTAACCATTAAGATGGCACCCTTAAATTTGGAGAGATAACTTTCCAACCATTCTACCGTATCGCTGTCGATGTGATTTGTTGGCTCGTCCAAGATGAGAAGTTCCACGGGACTGACAAATATACTTGCCATTGTAACTCGTTTTCGTTCTCCGCCGGAAAGCTGATCCATAGGTTTGCTAAAATTATGGATACCAAGTTCCAACAGCATGGACTTGCATTCGTATTCCATTGATTCGCGATTGTTTTCTTCCACATTGTTTAAAACCTGTTCAAGTACGGTATTTTCGTTTGAAAAAACTGGCATCTGGGGTAAAAATCCAATGCGTACACCTTTCGTTTTCGTAATTATGCCGGAATCAGATTCCTCTATTCCTGCCACAATTCGAAGAAGCGTGGATTTTCCTGTGCCGTTTACACCAATTAAACCGATTTTATCTCCTTCATTAATATAGAATGATAGATTTTCTAAAAGTGGTTTTTCTGTATATGATTTCGAAATATTCGTAGCGTTTAATATAATCAAAATAAGCTCCTTATTGACAATGATACAACTAAACATTATACTTGTTAGAAATTATTAGAACAAGGGGGTGCGTATAAAATGTTAAAAGAAATGCTTGAGCATAATAAGACGTTTGTTGAAGAAAAACGTTATAAAGAATTTCAAACAGATAAATATCCAAGTAAAAAAACAGCAATATTAGCGTGTATGGATACCAGATTGACGGCACTTTTGCCTGCAGCTTTAGGTTTAAAAAACGGAGATGTAAAGCTGATTAAAAATGCAGGAGCTATAGTTTCTCATCCATATGGAAGTGTGATACACAGTTTGATTGTTGCCATTTATGAGCTTGGTGTAGAGGAAATATTGGTAATTGGGCATGATGATTGCGGTATGCAAAATATTAACAGTGAAAATCTGATTCAAAAAATGCATGAGCATGGTATTACGGATGTAGATATTGCGAGAAGTGATGGAGCGACAGGCGGAATTCAGGAATGGCTGATTGGGTTTCATAATGTAGCAGATGCGGTAAATGGTTCTGTAGAAATTATTAAAACGCATCCATTGATTCCAAAGGATGTAAGGATTTATGGCTTGATTATGAATCCAGAAACTGGGGAAGTTCGTCAGGTTTGCTAGAAAAGATAGGCTAGATTATAAATGAAGTGAAATTGAAAGAAAAAGGCTGTTTCGGGGGAATTTATTTAAATCCTTAAAACAACCTTTTTTTATTTATCATTCTTTTATTAAAAGTAAACTATTGTAAAGGGCAGTAATTTTTGGGTGCAATTCGTCCGCTAGTGAATCTGGAAAAACAGTGGATACCAAGACAATTTGTGTTTCATTTTCAATTGCCATTATATAATAGTTCATTGGAATATTATCCACGTTTCCTTTTATCGCAGTCAAGAGTGCATTGTTTCCATTTATAACTGTTTTTTGGGGTTGAGTATAGGAGGCTTTGCTTATTTTTTTTGATAGCTCTTCTATACAAGAAGCATTGTATGATAAAAGATCAAAGCTTACTGTATTATCTTTATTTGTTGTTATGGCGGCTAATTGGCAAAGTCCATCGTAAGCACTTAGTTCTAAATTTGACTGAGAAGAATGATTTGGATTGTTTTCAATCCAATCAGACGTTATAGATAGAGAAAAGGAACCATCGTTACTTTTGATGGAATGGGAGCTAGGATTCAATGGGTGATTATTTTTTTTCAGACTTAGTTTTTTTCGCTCACTTGGAATTACCATTCTTGTAAGAAGGACTGCAATTTCTGCCCGTGTAATTTGTTTATTCGGATAGAAAGTTCCAAAATCATCACTTCCTGAAAGGATGCCTGCGTTATAAAGGTACAAAATTGAGTCATGATAAGAGTCTGAAGTTTTAATATCCGGAAGCTCTGTAATATGATTTATCGCTTTTAATGCTGTTTGCGGCAATGAGTGAGAAAATAGATCTGCAACTTCTGCTCGTGTAGCTTTTTTCTCATAGTTAGAGAATTGTCCTGGTTTTATGATATTGTTGTCAATGGCATAGATGATAGCACCATCGTACCACTTCGAGCCCATCTTATTCATAATTCCATCGCCTCCATAATAAATTTCATGAACGCGAGATGCAATTGAGAGAGCTTCCGCTATTGTTACATATCCGTTTGGATCAAAGCGGTCCGAGGTTCTTCCGCTGATGAGCCCCAATTCATAGCTTGGTTTCAGGGATTTTTTTATCCATTCCTTAGAGATGTCACAAAAGGTATCTTCCTTGTATTCATAACGTTTTGTAAAACAGTCAAACCCATATTGATCTATA
Source organism: Anaerovorax sp. (assembly GCA_034927775.1). Classification (GTDB taxonomy): domain Bacteria; phylum Bacillota; class Clostridia; order Peptostreptococcales; family Anaerovoracaceae; genus IOR16. The sequence continues at coordinate 3,327 of JAYFPL010000222.1, forward strand.
TTTGCTGCATTTGCTGCATAAGAAACGTTTGTCATGAACGTTATTAAAATGAGAAAAATAGTAAGTCTTTTATAATGTTTATGTTTTATGAATATCATTGTTAATCCTTTCTCTTTTCGATTGTGCTAAATGATTGTATTTTAATTTAGAGTAGCACACGTATTTAGTTTAGCTTATTTTTTGTGATGAAACAAGAAAGAAAAGCAAGAACAAACTCGCATTTTAGAATAATTTCTGATAGAATAATTTTATAAAATGAATAAAGAAAGTGAGAAAAATTATGGGTTTTGTACATTTACATGTACATACAGAATACAGTCTTTTGGATGGTGCTTCACGCATCAAGGATTTGATTGCACAAACAAAAGAATTAGGCATGGACGCTGTGGCAATTACAGATCATGGTGTAATGTTTGGTGTCATTGATTTTTATAGAGAAGCTAAAAAACAAGGAATTAAGCCCATTATTGGATGCGAAGTCTATACATCGGCAAGAAGAATGCAAGATAAAGAAGTCGATAAAGATAAACAGCAGGGGCATTTGGTATTATTAGCTAAAAATGAAGTGGGATACCACAACTTAGTGAAAATTGTATCCGCCGGATTTACGGAAGGTTTTTACTATAAGCCTCGAGTGGATCATGAGTTTCTGAAAAATCACAGTGAAGGGTTGATTGCACTGACTGCATGTCTTGCTGGTAATGTACAGCAGAATTTATTAAAAGGAAATTATGAAGGAGCCAAAAAAGAAGTCCTCACTCTTTTAGATATCTTTGGGAAAGGAAACCTTTATTTGGAATTACAGGATCAAGGGTTAGAGGAAGAGCAGCGCATATTTCCACAAATGCAGAAGCTGCATGAAGAAACGGGAGTACCGTTTATCGCTACAAACGATGTACATTATGTAAAAAAAGAAGATGCAAGGGCACACGATGTACTTTTATGCATTCAGACTGCCAGCAGGGTGGATGATGAAGACCGCATGCGTTTTCCAAATGACCAATTTTATTTAAAATCAGAGCAGGAAATGCAATTGTTATTTGGACATATCTCAGAAGCATTGGAAAATACAGTAAAGGTTGCAGAAGAATGCAATGTAGAATTTGTATTTGGAGAACATCATTTGCCGGAGTTTCAAGCACCGGAGGGGATAAACAATAGAGAATATCTGAGATGGTTATGTGCAGAAGGTATGAAAGAGCGGTATGGGGTAGATTCTGCTGAACTTCATGAACGATTGGAATATGAGCTTTCTACCATTGAGAAAATGGGTTATGTAGAATATTTTTTAATTGTTTGGGATTTTATTAACTATGCCCGAAAGAAAGGGATTGTGGTAGGACCGGGAAGAGGGTCAGCAGCCGGCAGTATTGTTGCTTACTGTTTACACATTACGAATATCGACCCAATTCGATACGGACTTATTTTTGAGCGGTTTTTAAATCCTGAACGTATCAGTATGCCTGATATTGATATTGATTTCTGCTATGAAAGAAGGCAGGAAGTCATTAACTATGTCATTGAAAAATATGGCGAGGATAAGGTTGCTCAGATCATTACCTTTGGAACGATGAAGGCAAAGGCTGCCATACGTGATGTGGGTCGTGCTATGGATATGAGTTACAGTGAAGTGGATGCCATTGCAAAAAAAGTACCTTTTGAATTAAAAATGACAATTGATAAGGCTTTGGAAATGAATCCGGAGTTGAAGAAAGATTATGAAAGCAACTTGCGTATCAAAGAACTCATTGACACGGCACGAGCCTTAGAAGGTATGCCGCGTCATGCATCCACGCATGCAGCAGGAGTTGTAATTTCAAAGAAAAGCATCAATGAATATGTACCTCTTTATCTAGCAGAAAAAGGTGTATCTACCCAGTTTACAATGACAACCATTGAAGAGCTTGGCCTTTTAAAAATGGATTTTTTAGGACTTCGAAATTTAACCGTTATCAGAGATGCATTAGAATTGATTTGGGAAAACCATAAAAAGAAAATTGATTTTTCTCATATGACTTATGATGACTCTAAGGTATATGAACTCATAAGCAGTGGGAATACTATGGGTGTTTTTCAGATGGAAAGCGGCGGTATGACACAGTTTATGAAAAATTTGAAACCGGATTGCTTTGAGGATATTGTGGCAGGAATTTCGCTTTATCGTCCGGGACCAATGAATTCCATACCGACATACATTGAAAATAAAAAAAATCCGGAAAATATTTCATACATCGATCCTAGCTTACAGCCGATATTATCTGTAACTTATGGGTGTATGGTTTACCAAGAACAGGTTATGCAGATTGTACGAGACTTGGCTGGATATACGTATGGTAGAAGCGACTTGGTACGCCGCGCAATGAGTAAGAAAAAAAGAGAGGCTATGGAGGAGGAACGGAAGTATTTCATTTATGGAAAAACGGATCAAAGTGGTAATGTTGAAATTGAAGGATGTGTGAGAAGGGGGATTTCAGAACAAGCGGCAGATGAGATTTATGGTCAGATGATTTCCTTTGCAGAATATGCGTTCAACAAATCCCATGCAGCAGCTTATGCCGTTTTAGCTTATGAAACTGCTTACTTAAAGACGTATTTCCCTGTAGAGTTTATGGCTGCTTTGATGACCAGTGTGATTGGAGATGCGGCACAGATTGCAAAATACATTCGAAACTGTAATGAAATGAAAATAGATGTACTTCCACCGAATGTTTGTGAAAGCGGAAAGAAATTTACTGTAAAAGATGGGAAAATTCGTTTTGGTCTTTTAGGTGTAAAAAATGTAGGAGAAGGAGTCATTGATGCTATCATTGATGCTAGAGAAAAAAATGGGAATCCTAAAGATCTCTTTCAGATGATTGAAGAAGTGGATATTCATGAAATTAATAAAAAAGCAATTGAAAGCTTAATAAAAGCAGGGGCGATGGATTGCTTTACCGAAAATCGAGCATCACTCCTCGCTGTTTGTGAGAGTGTTGTTGAGTCGGCGCAAAATAATTCTCGAAAAAACTTAGAAGGACAGGTGTCTTTCTTTCAATCCAATACGGAAATCATGAATCAAGCTGGAATACAGTCAAAATTACCAAAGGTAGAAAATTTTGACCGAAAGATTTTGATTTCAATGGAGAAAGAAATGCTAGGGGTATATATAACCGGGCATCCTCTTGCAGAGTATAAAGAGCAAATTGAGAAAGTAGTTACCATTCATACGGAGGATATATCACATGCAGAGGAAAATACTGCTATTCGTGATGGAATGAGTGTCACTATTGTAGGTGTTATTAATAGTAAAAAAACTTTAATTACAAAGAAGAATCAAATGATGGCCTTTGTAGAATTGGAAGATTTGTATGGTTGTGTTGAGGTCATTGTATTTCCGAATGTATATGAACGATACTCCGAATTGGTTTATGAAGATGGCTTGGTTGTTGTGAAAGGAACCATTAATTTTAAAGAAGAGGAAGCACCTAAAATTTTAGCAAATTCAATTTTTTCTTTAGAAAATTATAATGAAGTAAATTCGCAAAAGATTATAAGATTAGTTATACCATATGATTTGGAAGAAAGTATAATGTTGGAGCGCATTCGACAAATATTACAAAGACATCCTGGAGAAACTCCTGTTATCATTCATTCGGAAGCATCCGGAAAGAAGTATAAAACAAAATCAAATTTATGGGTAAATGGAAAGGAAGGATTTTTCAGGGAAATCATTAATTTAATTGGAAAAGATAATGTAAGATGATATAATAAACCGCGTGAGAAAAAGTGTTTCATGGTAAAATTGTTTGAGGAGGCAGGTGATTTCAATGAAAAGAATTGGAGTACTGACAAGTGGAGGAGACGCACCTGGAATGAATGCTGCTATTCGTGCAGTGGTACGAACTGGAATCTATAACAAAATGGAAGTTTATGGAATTAAACGAGGCTTTGAAGGACTAATTGATGGAGAAATTATGGAAATGACCGTTGATTCCGTTTCAGATATTATTCAACGAGGTGGAACCATTCTTCAAACTGCAAGAAGTGAACGCTTTCAAACTCCAGAGGGGTTTAAAAGAGCATTGGATATGATGCAAAATTTTGAATTAGAGGGACTGGTTATTATTGGCGGAGATGGCTCTTTACATGGAGGTCTAGAACTTTCTCAAGCAGGAGTACCGATTATGGGACTTCCTGGAACAATTGATAATGACTTATCTTACACCGATTTTACTTTAGGATTTGATACAGCAGTCAATACTGCATTAAATGCAATTGGTAACATTCGTGATACGTCTTCGTCGCATGGTAGAACGACTGTTGTTGAAGTGATGGGAAGAAACTGTGGAGACATTGCTCTTTATGCAGGTCTGGCCGGTGGTGCAGAAACAGTATTAATCCCGGAAGAAACGGTTGACATTCATTTAGTATGTCGAAATTTGATTCAAAGAAGAAACCGAGGAAAGCTCCATAGTATTATCATTCGCGCTGAGGGAGTCGAAATGACTTCAGACGAGTTGGCAAATGTGATACAAGATAGAACTGGATTAGAGACAAAAGTTGTAGTTTTAGGATATATTCAAAGAGGTGGAAGCCCGACTGCGAGAGATCGAATTCTTGCAAGTATGATGGGCTATCAAGCCGTGCAATTGTTGCTCCAAGATAGCAGCAGTAAGGCTATTGGAATTAGGGGATCCGAAATTGTTGATATTGAATTAGAGAAAGCTTTGCAAATGGAACGAAAAGTCGATTCTTGTACTGTGCGCTTAGCAGAAATGTTATCCATTTAATACTAATTCAAATCAAATAAAAAAGAATGGGAAAAACAAGAAGGTACAAAGGAGCATACGAATTATATGGGAAATGAAACAGTGCAAATGATATTTGGACTATTAGGTGGATTGGCTATTTTCATTTATGGCATGAATTTAATGAGTGATGGCTTGCAGAAAGCTGCCGGAGAAAAAATGCGGACAATACTCAGTTTGCTTACCAGAAATCCTCTAGTTGGTGTATTGGCCGGTGCATTAACGACGGCTGTATTACAAAGCAGCAGCGCTACTACGGTTATGGTTATAGGTTTTGTCAGTGCAGGGTTAATGAATCTGCCACAGGCTATTAGTATTATTTTAGGTGCAAACATTGGTACCACGATGACGGCACAGATTATTGCATTTAAAATTGATGATTATATCTGGCCAATTATTTTTATAGGTTTTCTTATGTTTTTTGTAGCAAAAAAAGAAAAAGTAAAATATGTTGGACAGACTATATTTGCATTTGGATTGTTATTTTTAGGAATTAAGTATATGGGATCCGTAATGAAACCTTTGGTTGCTTTACCGTTTTTTGAATCCATGATGCTTTATGTAAGAAATATACCAGCACTGGGTGTTCTTTTAGGAACGGCTATGACAGTAATCGTACAAAGCAGCAGTGCCGTGATTGCAGTGCTTCAAAATTTAGCTGGTCAAACTGCTCCGGATGGTGTACATAGTATCGTTGGATTGCAGGGAGCATTACCCATTTTATTTGGAAGTAATATAGGAACTACCATTACAGCAATCTTAGCTACAATCGGTGCATCTACCAATGCGAAAAGAACTGCCATCGCACATACTATTTTTAATATATCAGGTACTTTGTTATTTATTTGGTTTGTTCCGCAAATTTCTGCGATTGTACAGATGGTTTCCCCGTCAGGACCAGAGGTTCAAGTAATTGCCAGACAAATTGCGAACGCACATACCTTCTTTAATGTAGTCTGCACTCTGTTATGGATGCCGTTCATTGGAGTTTTAGTAAAGTTTGTTACGAGATTGATACCAAGTAATGAAATAGAAATTGAAGGAAAAGAATTACATCCAATTTATTTGGATTATAAGATTTTAGATCAGCCTGTATTTGCTTTACATTTAGCAACAAAAGAATTATCCCGTATTGCTGCAATAATAGTACCAATGATGGAAAAAGCAGAAAAGAGCTTTGTGGAAGAAGATGAAATTGCAATTGAGAAAGTTATGGAAATGGAAAATAACATAGATATTTTGCAAGATGCTTCGGTAAAGTATTTATCTTCCTTGTTCTCAAACGGAGAATTGACAGAGCATCAAGCTACACAGGTTGCCGGTCTAATGCATGTTGCCAGTGATATTGAACACATGGGAGACCAATGTCAAAATATTGCATTGTTTGCTAAGGATAAAATTAAAAATGAATATAAATTTTCACAGGAAGCTTTGGATGAAATTCGTGGTGCATTTGAACAAGTAAAAGAGATGGTGAGTCTTACCATTCGCGCGTTAAATGAAGGAAGTGCAGACTTGGCTCAAAATGTAATTCGTCAAGAAGATGAAATTGATCGTCTTGAAGTACGTTTGCGTAAGCATCATATGAATCGTTTGGAGCAAGGAAAGTGCTCTCCGGAATTTACTGTTATTTATACAGATATTATTCATAATTTGGAAAAGATCAGTGACTATTGTAAGAACGTTGCGGAAGCAGTTATGAAAGATATTAATTTTGTTCATGAATCTTAAAAAGTAATTTTATTCAATAAAAATGACCAACTCTTGTTTGAGTTGGTCATTTTGTTAGGATGCAGGCACTACTATTACTTCGGCCTTCCCCTGTACTTTTTTCTCCAGTTTAAAAATCAAATTGCTGCACGGCTGCATTTCCCCGGATTGCCCTAAAATAATATGAGTAATGTCATTTTTTTCAACTAAATCAAGCAAAGTATGCAAAACATCATTGGAGCGAACTACTGTAAGGTTTGCACCGTATTCCAATGCCTTCTCGTATAAGTATTCCAAAGCTTCGCCTTCCTTACTGTTATTTAAAAATTTATATTGGTAATGTGCTACGTGAATAATAAACAGTTCTCCGTTGTCGTTTCCAAGAAATTCGTGGCCTCTTTTAATAAGACGATCACAAGTTTTTTGTTGCGTAACGCAGACCATAACGTTTTTCATAGGTTTCCTCCATTTTGCCGGATGCAATAACTACGTAAACTATTATACATTGTATTGTGATATATTGCTATGATTCAATACAAATATTTAATGCAGTTTATAAAAAAAACATGTAAAATGAAAGAGGAGGATGTCCAATGGATCGAATTATTTTACATTGTGATATGAACGGATTTTATGCTTCGGTTGAGCTGCTTTCACTTCCTCAGCTAAGGAATCGTCCTATGGCTGTATGTGGGAACCCAAACAGTAGGCATGGTATTATATTGGCTAAAAATGAATCAGCTAAAGCTTATGGAATTGTAACGGCAGAAACTGTATGGCAGGCAAAGCGTAAATGTCCGGAATTGGTTTTGGTGCCACCGCATCACGATCAATATAAAAGCTATTCGAATCAAATTAATCAAATTTATCATCGGTTTACGGATTTAATTGAACCGTTTAGTATTGATGAATCTTGGTTGGATGTAACAGCAAGTACAAATCTTTTTGGAGACGGATGTGAGATTGCAGATTGCATTCGAAGAACCGTTCGTGAGGAATTGGGACTTACTCTTTCTGTCGGTGTTTCCTATAATAAAATTTTTGCTAAAATGGGCAGCGAATATAAAAAACCCGATGCAACAACTTTGATTTCCAGGGAAAATTATAAGCAAATTTTATGGCCTTTACCTGTCGGACAACTTTTTTTTGTGGGAAAAGCAACCGCAGAAAAGTTGATGGCAACGGGAATTCGTACAATCGGTGATTTAGCACTTGCAAACCGTAAGGTAATCCATTCCTTACTGGGGAAACTTGGTGATCAGCTTTATGATTATGCAAATGGACTGGAAGATACTCCTGTGGCAAGATTTTGTGAGAGACAAACATTAAAATCAGTAGGGAATTCAATTACCTTCCGACGAGATTTAGTAGGAAAAAGCGATATTAAAAAAGCGGTCACAGCTTTATCTGATACTGTTTCGTCACGTCTAAGAAACTATAAATTACAATGCTGGGGTGTAAAGATAGACATTAAAGATCCTTATTTTAAAACTATTTCGAGGCAGAAGCAATTATATTATGCAACGAATTTAGGGGAAGAACTTACAAAAGCAGCAATGGAGTTGATTGAAAAAAACTGGAACCTTTTAGATCCCATTCGATTGCTTACAATTACAGCAATTCATTTAAAAACGGAAGGAGACGAGGAGCAGCTTTCTCTATTTACACAGGAGAATCAAGAACGCAAGAAACAGGAAGGTATTGAACGAACGATGGATGCTATACGAAAGAAATATGGCGGTTCTGCCATTACGTTTGGTGGACTGATTCATAATGATATCGGAATTAGATATGGGGAGGAAAAAGAAGATGATGTTAAGTAATAAAAGGGGTAATGCATTATGGATTTTATTTTTGGTAGTTTTGATTCTTATTGGAACTGTTTTAACTGCTTGCAGCTCGGATAAAAGCACAAAGAAAGAAAATGAAAAGGAATTAACTCAAACAATTAAAATTGCCAGCTTGAAAGGACCTACAGGAATGGGGTTAGCCTATTTAATGATGGAGTCGAATCAATATGAAATTACTACCTATCAAAGTCCTGAAGAAGCTGTTTCAAAGCTTTTATCCGGTGAAGTAGATGTTGCTGCGGTTTCCTCAAACTTAGGAGCTGTTCTCTATAATAAGACAAAGGGTGACATGAGATTGCTCTCTGTAAATACCGGAGGCGTTTTATATCTTACAGAGAATGGTAATAAAATCAATGGATTACAAGATTTAAAAGGGAAAACGATTTTGGCAAGTGGAAAAGGTGGCACACCGGAATATGTGTTAAAATGTTTATTATTAAAAAATGGCTTGGATCCCGAGAAAGATTTAACCATCCATTGGTTGGGAAATCATACCGATGTAGCGGGTGCTCTTATGGCTCAAAAAGAGAGTATTGCATTGCTTCCGGAACCATTCGTATCTGTGGTTACTGCGAAAAATAACGAAATAAATGTACCTGTGGATTTAAATGCTGTTTGGAAAGAAGAATTTGACTCAGATTTGCCAATGGGGATATTTTTAGTATCAAAGAGCTTTGCTGAGGAAAGAGCTTCCGACTTAGAACAATTTCTTTCTGATGTCGGTGATTCTGTTAATTCTGTCAATGAAAAACCAAAAGATGCAGCAAGTATTTTAGTAGAAAAAGGTGTCATGGATAATGAAACAGTAGTAGAACAAGCAATTCCAAGATGCAATATTATTGCTTTAGAGGGTCAAGATGCTTATATTGCTTTAGATAATTTTTATCAGATATTATTTGAGATGGAACCAAGTTCAATTGGAGGAAAATTACCGGATAAGAATTTTTATTTAAACATGGAGTAAACGATGAGAAATTTTTTTAAATACCTGTTAGGCATTTTATTTTGGTTGGTTATTTTTCAAACATTATCGATAATGGTTGACAGGACTTACATTTTTCCTTCTCCCATGCAAATAATTCAAGCGATGCTTGGATTATTGGAAACCAAGGAATTTTATTACAGTGTAGCTTCAACAATGCTTCGTGTTGTATTCGGAATCATATTTTCCTTTTTATTTGGTGTAGTGTCTGTTTTTTTAGCATATGTTTTTCCGCTTTTAAGAGGACAGTTTGGAGGACTGGTAGCAATTTTGAAATCTACTCCGGTTTTGGCTATCATCTTGTACCTTGTTTTGTGGATGCCCTCTTCAAAGGTACCGGTTTTTGTATGCTTTCTAATGTGTTACCCTGTTGTATATACCAATTTACTTACCGGATTGGATGCTATGAACTCTGGATTTTTAGAAATGTGCAAAGTGTACCATATTGGATTAAGACAGAAAATAACAAAACTTTATTATCCAGAAATAAAACCTCATATAAAATCTGCAATGAGTTTAGTTTCTGGCCTTTCATGGAAAACAGTGGTTGCAGGTGAGGTGATCAGCATTCCTCATTATTCAATGGGATATCATTTGATGGACTCAAAAATATATTTTGAAACGGCAGAAATGTTTGCTTGGATTACAATGATTGTCGTGTTATCCGTTTGTTTTGAAAAGGGAATTAAGGTGATTTTACGATGGATATAGAAATCAAAGGTTTATGTAAACACTTTGGGAAAAATAATCTGTATAAAGATTTTAATCTTTCGTTTTCTGAAGGAAAAACGACTGCAATTATTGGACCTTCCGGCTGCGGAAAAACTACATTGCTTCGGATATTGGCAGGATTAGAGGAATATGAGGCAGGAAGTATTACGGGACTGCCAGGTAAAACAATAAAAAATGAAGGGAAAATCGCCTTTTTATTTCAAGAGGATCGATTGCTTCCATGGTTAACGGTTTCGGAAAATATTTCCTTTGTGCTAGATTCTTTTTTACAGAAGAATGCGCAGAAAATAAGAGTAAAGGATATGTTAGAGCTTGTTAAAATGAAGGACTATGCAGAGGCCTATCCAAAGGAACTATCCGGTGGTATGCAGAGGCGTGTTGCAATTGCAAGGACACTTGCTTATGATGCGGACTTAATTTTAATGGATGAACCTTTTAAAGGGTTGGATGATACTTTAAAAGCAGAGATACAAGAAAAAATGCAAGAACAGCATAAGGGTATAAAAAAAACCATTCTTCTGGTCACTCACGATTTAGAAGATGCACAGAAGATGGCAGATATTGTTTATCGTTTTCATAGCAGACCTGTGGAAGTGATTATAGAAGCTTAATGTCATTCATATTTAATTCAAATCGTAGGTCTAAATAGTCCGCTGCATTTCTGCACATAACCATGCGAGTCAGAAAAATTTCAAAATACTCCATAACGGCACTGATTTCTGTATCAATTTTAAGATTAAGTATAATTTTTTTTTCATTTGATTCTACTAAAAGTACAGAATCAGTTACTGCATAATTTACACGATCATGAATATCGGTTAAATTCTCTTTTTTACGATATTTATAACGTACTCGTGAGCGGCGAACATCGGATTTATCAGCTAAGATTAAGGCGGCTGAAATAGGACTGAATGCGGTACCGGTGCCTTCATCGTGGTTACCAATAGCTCCTACAACATCAGCAAGTTCTTCTGGATCTAATCCTAAACGATCTAAGATACGAAATGCCATAATTGCACCGCTTTGTGCATGATCATAGCGGTTAATACAATTTCCGATATCGTGCATATAAGCAGATATTTTAGCCAATTCGATCATACGATCCGAATAGTCAAGCATTTTGAGTATTTCTCCGGCTTTTTCCGATACTTTACCAGCGTGAGCAAATCCATGTTCCGTAAATGCCAAAGCGGCTAAAAGATCATTTCCTTTTTTTATATAAGTGTTAATTTCTTTATTGTTTTTTATTTGTTCATAAGTAATCATTTTTTTCTCCTTTTCTTTTATTTTATTATAACAAGATATATTGTACCATTTTTCTGTGATTCAAAACAAAAAATTGTGTTAAACTTGTGTTAATAATATTGTTATTCCATGTTTTTTTTTGTTACAGTTGACGAAATTTTGTTTGGATACTATAATTAGTAGGGAAAGAAAATTAGGAGGATTTTATGAGAATTTTGACGATAATATCTGGCGTATTATTAACTGCGGCCGGAATTTTTTGTTTTATGAACCCAGGAGCTACTTTTTTATCGATTGCGTTTGTATTGGGAATTGCTATGTTATTTTCCGGTATTAGCTCTATTACTTCGTTTTTTGTTGATCGAAAAACAAGGTTGAGAGATGTGACGCAATGGAGACTTGCAGATGGATTTGTCACTACTGTATTGGGATTGGTTGTATTAAGCAATCAATTAGTAACGGATGCGATGATTCCTATCTTTTTTGGAATGTGGGTCTTGTTTTCCGGTACATTGCGAATATTGGCATCGTACAATTTAAAGGAACGTGGTGTTGTTTCTTGGAAGTGGGGCTTGTTATGGGGGATTCTCAGTGTTGCTGTTGGGATGGCATCTTTCATACGCCCAATTGTTGCAACTGTTGCAATAAGTATGATTGTAGGCGCTTTCTTTTTGTTGCAGGGAGTAAATGTTATCATTCTTGGCATACATATGAAACGGGTTCGTAAGCGTAAAAAAGAAGATTTAGAAGATAATGATAGAAAAGAGGATGAAATTGTTTAAGCAGTATATAGGAGATATAAAAGCAGAATTTATTGGATATAATTCACAGAAGTTTTCAAAGGATGTTATGGCAGGGTTAACGGTTGCCGCCGTTGCACTGCCATTAGCTTTGGCCTTTGGTGTGGGAAGCGGAGCGACTGCTGCAGCAGGATTAATTACGGCTATTATAGGCGGAATTGTGATTGGAGCACTTTCAGGTGCTTCTTATCAAATCTCAGGGCCGACTGGTGCTATGACAGCAATACTTATAATGTTAGCACAAAAATATGGATTAAACGGAATCTTTATTGCCGGCTTTATGGCCGGTATTTTGTTGGTTCTCGCCGGAATTTTTAAATTGGGAAGAATCATTGGTTTTATACCTTCTTCTGTTATAACAGGATTTACATCTGGAATTGCAGTTATTATTGCTTTAGGGCAATTGGATAATTTTTTTGGCGTAAAATCTCAGGGTGATATGGCCATTACAAAATTTTTCTCATATTTTACACACGGATTTTCACCTGATCTTCCAACATTAGGACTTGGTATAATCGTTATCATTGTTATGATTGTTTGGCCTAAAAAATGGGATGCTAAATTTCCTTCATCATTAGCTGGGCTAATTTTTGTATTACTTATCAATGGATTCTTTCAATTTGATGTAGTTGTTGTAGGAGAAATACCAAAAACATTATTTTTGCCGGAACGTTTAAATATACTTGAATTACCACTTAATCAATTTTGGGACTTTTTCGTTCCAGCACTTTCAATTGCAGCGTTGGCAATGATAGAAAGCTTGCTTTGTGGAGCTTCGGCAGGTAAGCTGAAAAATGAAAAATTAGATGGAGATCAGGAACTGATTGCGCAGGGAATCGGAAATATACTCATTCCAATTTTTGGAGGAGTGCCGGCTACTGCAGCAATTGCTAGAACAAGTGTTGCAATTAAATCTGGAGGAGAAACACGAATTTGCGGAATCATTCATGCGGTAGGATTGTTGCTTTCTATGTTTTTTTTGGCTCCGATAATGTCAAAGATTCCACTATCTGCATTAGCAGGTGTTTTGCTTATGACTTCATGGAGAATGAACGATTGGAAGAACATTCATTATATCTTTGATCATAAATTTAAATGGGGGATGCTGAAGTTTTTTATCACTATGGTAGCAACGGTAGTATTGGATCTGACGCAGGCTATTATTATTGGTGTCGCATTTTCTGCTTTTTTAATTGTAGTACGGTTAACGGACATTGATATTACAATCAGTAAGGTTGATAATGTGCGGCTGCAAAAAATCGGAATTGAGATTCCAACAGTACCAAAGCACATTCGGGTGGCTTATCTTACAGGAACTATATTTTTTGCCGTGGTAGAAAAGTTAAATAAACAATTGGCACAATTAGCGGACACCTCTGTATTAATTCTATCTATGCGTGGTGTACCAATGATGGATTTGTCAGGTGTTCAGGGACTTGTGGAATTGGTGAATCATCTAAATGAAAATGGAACACAGGTGATACTTACCAGTGTGCAGCCGAAAGTGCTTGATCTTCTAAGAAGGGGTAATTTGATTGATTTAATTGGAGAAGAGCATGTATTTAACAGTGCTGCAGATGCAATTGTTCATGCGAATGAGGAATATCTTGAGGGAATCATTGAGGAGGAAGCTATTTGTGAATAAGTATTGGAAGCATAAAGCTAAGATTGTATTCGGGATTGGTATTCCTTTAGGTATACTCATTTTAATTATACAAGAGACTTTTCATATTCCGAAGAATGTTATGCTTCACGGATACATCATTGGTTCGATTGTTGTTATTTTTCTTGCATTTGTGATTAATTGTATTTGGCAATTTAGATTTCAGCGTAGGCTGAAAAAAATGCAAACGATGCTATATCAGGAAAATGAGTTGGATCATTATATCATACAAACTGATGAATTACTGAAGAAGGTAAAGTCTAATTTAAATCGAAACCAGCTTATTATAAATCTGTCTGTTGCATATTGTGAAAAAAAACAGTATGAGAAAGCAAAAGAAATATTACTGACAATTGATGAAAATACACTTTCCGGTATCTGTAAAGTAATTTTTTATCATGACTTGGCTTATTATTATTTTATGTTGGATGAAAGACAGGAAGCTTTGCAGATAATACAGAAACATCAAAAAATGTTTGCAAAATTTGAGGCGCATCCATCATTGGGTCCATGCATTAAAATTAATTATATTTATAAATTCATTTATGAAGAAAATTGGGCCAAAGCGAAGGAACTTCTTTTAGAGTTGCGAGACATACAGCAAGATGAAATGTTGAAACGTAGCTTTCAACTTGCAAAGCAGAGATTTGAACAGCTTACACAAAAACCAATTTCATAGCAACGATTTACTATAAGTAATAGTAGAAATGATGTCTCATGTTAATTAATATAAGATGAAAGAGTGGGTGAACCACTCTTTTTTTTATGTAATAAGATATGTAATAAGAAATGAAGAACTTTCAATGTTAACATACAGTTTACATGATTTTATACTTTCTTTAATAATGAAGGCGTATTATAAAATTGTGAAAAAAAAAGGGGGAATAAAAATGTATTATTATGATTATCATTTGCACACAACAAATTCAATTGATGCTAAGAGTACGCTAATGGATATATGCCAGTCTGCTATATCCAAAGGAGTACAAGAAATTACAGTTACGGATCATTTTGAACCAACAAAAAAAGATCCACAGTATTCTTTTTATAAAGCAGATTCGATTATAAAAGAGATTGAAGAAGCTCAACAAATCTTCAAAGATTTGCTTGTGATTAAATTTGGAATTGAGCTGGGTCAACCACATCTTTATCCTATTTATGCAGAGAAGATGTTAAAAGAATATCCTTTTGATTTTGTTTTAGCATCATCACATAAAATAGCAGGTGATGTTGATTTTGGCGATATTGATTATACAAGAGCAGATAAAACCTTTTATATGAAAAAATATCTTGATAATCTATATGAATTAGTTCAATGGGGACAGTTTGATTGTATTGCACATTTTGATTTAATTAAAAGATACTGTGCAAGGGCTGGAGTTAAAATTAATTTAATGGATCAATTTCAGGAAGAAGTTACAGAAATTTTAAAAGTAATTATTCAAAAAGGCAAGGGAATTGAGGTGAATACCTCTGGATTGAGACAGTATTCCGCAGGGTTAATGCCAGATTGGGATATTTTAACTCTTTATAAGCAGCTTGGTGGAAAAATTCTTACAATTGGATCTGATGCGCATAGTGCGCCTGAAGTTGGAGAGGGATTTCAAGAAACGGTAAAGTTACTAGCGACATTAGGATTTAAGCAAGTTACTCTTTATGAAAATCGTAAACCTTATTATATTAATATTTTAAATCAGTCTGAAGGTAAGAGTGCTTAATCTTTTTTGCTTTTAAATACTGAGACTTATTATAAAATACTAATATGGAAATTTAAGAAAAATATTAGAACATAAAAAACAACCCAATAAAGGTTGTTGTTTTTTTATAATAAAATATTATAGATTTTTTATAAAATATTCACTGAGGTGATGTATAAATTTATACATCACCTCAGTGTAAAATATGAGGTTATTAATTTTTACGATTCATTTTTTTTCAGATTGCAATATTACATGTGTAATCTCTGGCGGTGATAAAAATCGCAGAGGTAATTGTGTTGTACCAAGGCCGGAGTTTACGTAAAGCTGTGTACCACGTTCGTTGTCAAACGTATAATGCCCCTTTGGATATTTTTGACCATAAGGCGGCAGGATATAATCATCAAAGATCTTAAAATCAACCTGCCTGCCATGTGTGTGCCCGGAAAGCATTAAATCAACGTTATAATCCAATATTTCATCGATAACGTCAGGTTCATGACACAATACCAGATTAAAATAATCAGGACGTCCGTAGGAAGCGATTTCGCTGTTTCCATAGCCAATTAACACATCGTCAATACCTATGATGCTGATACCATAATCATCCATCCCGTAATATTCATTGATTAATACCTGAAAGCCTCCTTCATTCATAATCGTTTCATAATAATGTTCGGACCCACCGCCATAGTCGTGATTTCCGAAGATCGCGAATTTCCCCATTGTTGCTTGAATTGAAGAGAGCTGCTCGGAAATTTCTTTCGTATCTACATTATAAGTATCATAATTATCAATCAAGTCACCAAGAAAAAATACCAAGTCCGGCTGTAATTGATTGATATGTTTTACTACTTTTTCAAAATCTTTACAGGTGTAATATTCACTGAAATGTGTATCTGCAAAGGCAACGACAATAAGGTCTTCTGCTTGATTTTGAATGCGCATAGAGTTAACCATAATATCTTTGGTTTGCAGCATTTTTGGTTCAAGGTATCGTGCATAGGTAAAAATCATAGCACCAATAATAATACACAATACGAAGAGTCGAAGTATGGATTTTATAGTTCGAAACAATGGAAATACCCCTTATATTAATTTTTTAAAGCTTGAAGCGGAGACGGCAATCTGCCGCCGCGATTTATGAATACTTCTGGGGAATACGTACTAATCGGCATTACCGGTGCATATCCAAGAAGCCCTCCAAAATCAAGTTCATCACCAATTTGCTTTCCGATTGCAGGGATGACTCTTACTGCAGTGGTTTTGCTGTTCACCATACCAATTGCGGCTTCGTCCGCAATTAATGCACTGATGACTGCATCGCTTGTATCTCCGGGTACAATAACCATATCAATTCCAACGGAACAAACAGCTGTCATAGCCTCCAGTTTTTCCATTGTAAGACTTCCTCTCCGTACGGCTTTAATCATACCATCATCTTCACTAACCGGAATAAATGCACCGGAAAGTCCTCCGACATGATTGCTGGCCATAACGCCGCCTTTTTTTACCGCATCGTTCAACATAGCAAGCGCTGCAGTTGTACCGCAGCACCCACAGCTTTCCAATCCAATTTCTTCCAATATATTTGCAACACTATCACCGATTGCAGGAGTTGGTGCCAAGCTTAAATCAACGATTCCAAAAGGTACCCCTAAGGCTTCAGCCGCAAGTGTGCCTACAAGCTGACCCATTCTGGTAATTTTAAATGCAGTTCGTTTAATAAGTTCTGCTACTTCATCCGTACGACAGCCTTTTGCATTTTTTTCAAGAGCGGCACGAACCGCGCCCGGGCCGCTGACTCCAACATGAATAACGCAATCTGGTTCGCCGACACCATGAAAGGCACCTGCCATAAATGGATTATCTTCCGGAGCGTTGCAAAATACTACTAACTTTGCAGCACCTAAACATTGGTTATCTTTCGTCAACTCAGCTGCACGCTTAACAATCGGACCCATCATTTTTACAGCATCCATATTGATTCCGCTTTTAGTAGAACCTATATTGACCGAAGAACATACAAAGTCTGTTTTTGACAAGGCTTCAGGTATGGATGCAATCAATTCTTGGTCTCCGGCACTAAAACCCTTATGAACCAAAGCAGAAAAACCACCGATAAAGTTTACTCCAACTTTTTTTGCAGCTCGATCCAGAGCTACCGCATAATCCACCGGATCTGCATTTTTAGCACTCGCCAACAGCATGGAAATCGGTGTTACACTGATTCTTTTGTTTACAACAGGAATGCCATATTCATTACTGATGCGTTCCACAATTGGAACCAAATTTTTTGCCTTTTCAGTAATTTTATTATATATTTTTTCACATGCTTTTTTGGGGTCTTCATCCGCACAATCCAACAGGGAAATACCCATTGTAACGGTTCTAACATCCAAATTTTCATCATTTATCATATGAATGGTTTCTAAGATATCATTTGTATTAATCATTCGTTGTTTTAATCCTTTCTAAAGATTTTAGATTCGGTGCATTGCATCAAACACTTCAGTTCGTGTTAAGCGAATTTCAACGCCCATTTCTTCTTGTGCCTTTTCAAAGCTATTTTTCAGTGTTGGGATATCTACAGTGCAATTGCTCATGTCTACAATCATAATCATGGCAAAAACGCCTTGAAGAATACTTTGGGTAACGTCTTCTACATTAATACCGTATTCTGCACAAATTCCGCTTACTTTGGAAAGAATACCGACTGTGTCGTTTCCTACGACAGTAATAACTGCTCTCATATTTTTTTACCTCTCTGAATATTATATTGCTCTATAGTTAAAAAGAAAGTGAATCGTTAAATCTTTTAAAAATCCACTAAGACTATAATTAATCTATTATAGCAAAATTAACACATAAAGACAAGCTGCTCCTATTGCAGATAATCGAATAAAAGCAATGACCAAAGGATAAAAAAAGTGTATAATAATTTTACATGTTTATGATAAAAGGAGTCGGCTATGCAAGAAGAGAAGAGAAATCAATGGAAAATTATAATTGTAGGTGGTGGCGCATCTGGAATGATGGCAGCTATTTCATCTGCAAGGACTTTAGGAAAGGGTAACAAAATTCTTCTCTTGGAGAAAAATGAATTATTAGGAAAAAAACTTTTGGCAACCGGAAACGGACGTTGTAATTTTATGAATATATATTGCGCAGCATCTGATTTAAAAGGGAAAGAGGAAGACGGGATATATTCAAATGAAAAAAAGATTGAGCAATTTTTTTCATATGGCGCATTATCACAGTTAAGCGTGGAAGAAACAAAACAGCTCTTTTTTCAAATGGGTATTTTATCAAGAGTCGAGGCAGAAGGTCGCGTATATCCATATTCTGGTCAGGGCATTGTTATAAAAGAAGCTTTGGAAGCAGAAATAAAACGCTTGGGTGTTTGTATTCGTTCTTCATCCAATGTGCACAACGTTAAAAAACGGAAGGATTTTTTTGAAGTTGAGATAGACAATGGCGAATGTTTCTTTTCCTCAAATATTATTTTAGCGACGGGAGGAAAAGCCGGTTTGCAATATGGTTCAACCGGAGATGGATTTGCTTTTGCAAAGTCGTTTGGACATCAAATAATGAAACCGATACCTGCGTTGGTACAGCTTTTATGTGAGAAGAAAAGCTTTGGCGGCTGTAAAGGTGTAAGGGCTAAAGGAAAGGTGTCCTTACTGCGTGAAAATAAAGTATTAGCATCCGATATTGGTGAAATTCAGTTCACAGAAGAAGGCGTTTCGGGTATATGTGTATTTAACATCAGCCGATATGTACGATTTGATAAGCTAGAGAATCGTCTTGAAGAAAATTATTCTGTTGAAATTGACTTATTTCCGGAATGGTCTCAAACTGAATTGTTTTCCATTCTTACGGAAAAACAGAAACGAGAGGGTAAAGAAGTGATTCATTCGTTATTAAAGGGCATGATCCATGAAAAATTGGGTGCTGCTTTACTTAATCGTGTTGAAGTAAAAAAGGAAGAACTTGCGTCTATGGTTGCTGCTCCCAAGATGGAAGAGCTGAGTCATCTGATGAAACATTGGAACATTAAAATAAATGGAACAAAATCATTTAAAGAGGCACAAGTTACATGCGGCGGGATATCGACAAGCGAAATTAATCCAACCACGATGGAATCTTTATTGGTACCGGGTTTATTTTTTGCAGGAGAGCTAATCGATATTGACGGCCGTTGTGGTGGTTATAATTTACAGTGGGCTTGGAGCTCTGGATATGGAGCCGGAAAAGCTGCTTCAAAGGAGTAAAAATGTTACGTATACATGAAATAAAATTAGATGTATTGGAACCGTTGTCTCATTTGCCGGATTACATTGAA
>JAYFPL010000116.1:0-12488 GCA_034927775.1 Anaerovorax sp.
TTATAATAACCAAGCATTACATTAGGACCCTTAAATATAATTTCTCCAATGCCATCTTCATCTTTATCGACAAGTTGAATCTCTCCGCTTTCCACAGAAGGTCCAACCGATCCTGCTTTTTTATAGGTATTGGCATAATCAGGGGGCCCGGAAACCAAAGGTGAACACTCTGTCAATCCATAACCCTGCAGTACTCGAAAACCGAAATCCTCAAAGCCTCGGCATACGTTTGGATCAATGCCGGCTGCTCCAGTAATAATCAGACGAAGCTTGCCGCCAAAACCATTATGCACATCTTTAAATATTTTTCTTGATAAATCGACACCCATTGCCTTCATTGTTCGATTAATCTTAATTCCCTTTCGAAGTATGCCTGCTTTTCCGGATTTCTCTGCTTTTTTCCATATTTTATCGTATATTGACTCAAAAATCAAAGGTACACCAATTAAAACGGTTGCCTTTGCTTCTGCTAAATTTTTTACAATATACTTAAGTCCCTCATAATAAGCAGTGGAAGCTCCACGATATAAGACTAAAAGCTGCCCCATTGTACATTCGAAAGTATGATGAATCGGCAGTATGGACAGTGTACGATCGTCAGGAAATACATGTGCAATGCGACATGTGTCCATAATATTCGTTGCAATGTTTCGTTGACTTAACATAACGCCTTTCGCTGTTTCCGTCGTTCCGGAAGTAAATAACAAAATACGCATTTCATCCGGATCTACTTTCGCATCTATAAAGCTATGATTTCCCTGTAAAAGTAAACTTTCCCCTTCTTTTACCAAGCTTGCCCAGTCATAAATTCCATGTTCCGGTTCAACCATTGGCAATTCTTCATGAATATTTGTACGATCCCCAAAAATTTTCATTCTTATTTTTATTGGAATGTTATATTCTTTAAAAAAATCTTCATATGCCGCTGTAAAAAAAATACCTTTGCAGCCTGAAATCTCCAGTAATTGATAAATTTCTTCTTGGCTTAATTCTTTATCCAGTGGTACCACTATACCAGTACCATTGGAAACTGCCAGATAAGATACAATCCATTCATAGCAGTTCTCTCCAATCACAGCGATCTTTTCCCCTTGTAATCCCAAGTCGATTAACTTTGTACCCAAAGAATCCACATCATGCTTTAGCAACGTATAATTGATTTCTTCATAAGCACTACCCTTTTCTTTTTTTACAAGAAACGCAGGGTTGTTTGCATATAGCTCTGCGCTTGTGTCCAACATTTCCTTTAATGTAGAAATGGAACGAAGATCTTGGCTTGGTCCATTAAATTGCATCGTCATATTGTTTGTCTCCTTTGTTTGCATCACATATATTAATCATACTCTAAATTATAACACAAGTAAAGATATGACCCGTTTATTATTCCACTTGTTGGATTTTATACAACACAAAATTGTTTATTATCTTTGATTTATGGTATAATATTTTTTGATTCTATGTCGATTAGAAAAAAAATCTTTTTTAATCACTTCACATCACAATCGAAACTAATGAATAAGAAAAAGGAGAAATTTCATGGGTACATTACACATTAACGGCGCAAAAGGGGATGTGGCAGAAACCATATTGCTTCCGGGAGATCCGCTTCGAGCAAAATTTATTGCGGATACTTATCTAAAAGATGTTACCTGTTATAATGAAATCCGTGGTATGCTCGGATTTACAGGCACCTATAAGGGAAAACGAATTTCAGTACAAGGCTCCGGTATGGGTATGCCATCAATGGGTATTTACTCCTATGAATTAATTACTCATTTCGGTGTAAAAAATCTAATTCGAATTGGAACGGCTGGATCTTTTCAGGAACACATTAAAACAAAGGACATTGTTTTAGGGTTAAGTGCTTCTACTGATTCTAATTGGGCACATACCTATGAATTACCGGGAACATTTGCACCATGCGCTGATTTTGATTTACTTTTAAAAGCAAAAGCAGCAGCGGATGCTTTAAACATTCCGGTACATGCAGGAAATATTGTATCTTGCGACGTATTCTATGAATCCAATTCTGATTGGTGGAAAAAATGGGCATCACTCGGTACTTTGGCTGTTGAAATGGAAGCAGCTGCTCTCTACATGAATGCAGCTAAGCTCGGTGCAAATGCATTGGCAATGGTTACCATCAGTGACAACTTCATAACTGGTGAAAAAGCATCGGTTGAAGATCGCCAGAAAAATTTCAAACAAATGATGGAAATAGCTTTAGAGCTTGCAGAATAATTAACTTAAAATAAAATACCTTGCAGTCATATAAACGGAACTGCAAGGTATTTTTTAATCCAATAATATTATTTTTTCTGCCATTTCACAAGCATCCTCAATGCAACCATCACAAGAACGAAGCTTTGGACTTCCTTTTACACCAAGTAATTCCTCACAAATCGTCGATGAATTCTTTTCTTTAAAAGCTGTAGCCAACGCTTTTACCATACGATATGTATCCTTTTTGGTAATCGCTTTTTCTGCATCTCCACTGCTTTGTTTCAAACCAGCTAACATATAAGCTCCAGTTACGGCACCACAGGTACCATCATGCATTCCTCCCATACCTCCGCCAAAACCTTCTGCAATACGAAAAGCTGCGGCTTCATCAAGCCCTAATAGGTCACAATACGAACAAACAACGGCCTGACAACAATTATAACCCTTATGGTGCAATTCCACCGCTTTTTTCTTTCGATCTTCCAACAGTATTTCCTCTTTTCTACAACAATTTTTACTAATAATAATTATATTATAAACAAAAATGGAAAATACATCAATATTTAATACTTACTTGTTTTATTGGAATCAAAAGAATCCCATTTTTTTTCATCCCTTATAGCGATGCTTTGATCATCAAAATAGGATATTTCTCTATTATAATTATCAAAATGACTGTCTTGTTTCAATTTAAATTTCTTAATTAATTCCTTCAATAAATTTGACTGACTTGATAACTCTTCACTTGCAGCAGCACTCTCTTCAGCTGTTGCTGCATTCGTCTGAACTACAGCAGAAATTTGTTCAACACCAAGATTAACCTGATCAATGGATGCAGCTTGCTGATTAGATGCTTCTGCAATTTTATCAATTAACAGCATAGCTTCTTGCGTCACTTCCGCACTTGCCTCAAGTGATTTTGCTGTCTTATCTGCTATAATAGAACCATTATGAACAGCATCGATTGTTTCTTCAATCAACAGAGTGGTACTCTTTGCTGCTTCCGCTGACTTTCCGGCAAGATTTCGAACCTCATCGGCAACAACAGCAAATCCTTTTCCAGCAGCTCCCGCACGTGCAGCTTCAACTGCAGCATTCAAAGCAAGTATATTTGTTTGAAAAGCAATATCATCAATTACTTTAATAATTTTGGAAATCTCCGAAGACTTTAATGTGATTTGATCCATTGCAATCAACATGTCTTTCATTTCATTGTTGCTGCTAGATAACTCTTTTCCCGCAATATCTGCTTTTCCGCTTGCCGACATTGCATTTTCTGCATTTTGTTTTATTTGCTCTGCAATTTCCGATATGGAAGCAGATAATTCTTCAATAGAACTTGCCTGCTCGGTTGCGCCCTGAGAGAGTGCCTGTGCACCATTTGCAACCTGCTCAGAACCACTCGCCACTTGATCTGCAGATTGATTCATCTGTAAAAATGTAGCATTGAGATTTTGAAGGAGTGCATTCATATTTTCTTTGATTTTTCGGAACTGCCCTACATAATCTCGCTGCAGCTCAACCATTAAGTCTCCATTTGAAATATTTTTGAGCACATCTGAAATCTCATCAATATACCCTTGATAGTTTACTAGCTGCTGAATGGTTAGATGAAATGCATCTGCAAGCTGCCCAACTTCATCACGAGATTTCACGCTTAACTCAACATCAAGATTCCCATTTGCAATTTTCTTTGCTGCAACAGTAACCTCATGAATGGGTTTTGCAATTGATGAGGCTACAAAATAACTTGCTATGCAAACGATAAACAAAACTGCAAAGATTAATAAAGCAACGGATTGTATTGTATGTTTCATTCCTTCATCTACAATTGAATGAACTTTTGCCATTGGTACACCTACAAAATACACGCCGATAATTTCCTGATCTGTACTAAACATTGGCTCATATTTTGTTATGTATTCTTCTCCTAGTATATTTGCTTGACCAAAGAAAACATTACCTTTCGAAACCTCTTCGTAAGCCTTACCAGAAGAGTCTAATGTTGTGCCAACAACCCTTTCACCTTTTTCATCTTTAATTGTAGTCAATATTCTTGTAAAGTCATTCCCTGTTTTTGTAAAAATAGTGGCTACCAATCCCATTTTATCTGATAAAGTATCTATGTATTCGTATCTGCCTTCAATCGCTTTTCCGGATGCATCTACCATTTTTCCGTCATTCGAAAGACGCAAAGAACCAAACTGATTATCCAGATATAATTTCAACATGTTATTTCCGGCGGTTAGTTTGTCCTCAAATTGTGCTTGAATTGTATTTTGAGTCAATTTATAGCTTTGAAACAATCCTATTGCTACCGTCGCTAAGGACGATACAATCACCATCAGCAAAATTACTACAATCATTTTTACCTTTAAGCTTTTCATACTAGTCTTCCTTTCTAACTGTTGCTGGTTCGAGAATACTTACTAATATACGTTAGTTTTTTAATAAAAAAAAGTCTACCATATGCAGAATTTTTAGTCAATAAAAGAGGACAAATACCCATAAAAAATATTTGTTTATACTACTAAAAAAGACATACCTCCCTTATAGAAGATATGTCCTGTTTGGAGCGGAAGACGAGATTCGAACTCGCGACCCTCGCCTTGGCAAGGCGATGCTCTACCCCTGAGCCACTTCCGCATATCACTTTTATTATTATAACTGAAATCGGAAAAATTGCAATAGTAATTTGTGAAAAATTGTAATTTTTTAGCGGAAGCAAACTCCTTTATTTCTTTTTTGCTCATTCATGCGACTATAACCTTTCTATCACTTCATCTGTATTATAACCTAGAAATAAAACCATCGCTGAAATTTTAATCACATTTAGAACGTTTGACCCAATTCTTTTCATTTTTCCTCCATTCTTTCCGATTTAACATCGAAATTTCATATCTTTATTTATGTCTCTATTTTAATTCTTCTTTTTGTATGTAACCATCGATTTAACTTACATTGAACTTACATTTTTGCAAGATAAAAAAAGATCAACAATAGAGAAAGCAGATTTTCTATTGTAAAAAAACGCGGTTGTTGCAAAAGCATACCGCGTTTTTGTATTATTTTATCGCTCTAAATTTCGAATTGATCAATTTGTTAGATTAATCCAGACTCTGTCAAGAAATCTTTTGCAACCGTAGCTTCAGGCATACCGTCGATATCCACTAAAGAGTTTAATTCTTGCATTTTCTCCATAGTCAGGTGTGGTGCTAGTTCTTCGATCAAATCACTTACTTCCGGAAATTTTGAAAGCGCATCGTTATTCATTACAACTGCTCCAAAATAAGGTGGGAAGAAAGCATTATCATCTTCTAGTATCTTTAGCTGATATCTAGGGATTCTTCCATCTGTTGCATAAGCTACAATTGCATCAATCTGGTCTTCTTTTACCGCTGAATACATTAATCCCGGATCCATCCCTCTTACATCTTTCCAGGTCAATCCGTAAACCTCATTAAAGTTGTCTACTCCATCTTCTCTTTCCAACCAATCAAAATCACTTCCTACAATCATATCAGACGAATGACCTTTTAAATCCGAAATCTTTTCCAATCCATATTTGTCTGCCACTTCTGATTTAAGAGCAATGCAGTACGTATTATTAAAGCCAAAAGGAGTCATCCAAGTCATATCAAACTCTTTTTGATAGTAATCCTTAACACGGTCGTAAATAATTTGAGGGTCTGTTGTATCCAATTCTCCCTTTACAACAATCATATATGCAGTACCCGTATATTCTACATACATATCCAAATCTTTATCAAGCATACCCTGTTGTAATACATCTGTCGCTCCCAAATCAGCTTGATTTATAACATCGATTTCTGTACGATTTTCAATTAATTGTTCTAAAATGTTTACCAAAATTACTTGCTCAGTAAATTTCTTACCTCCAATGGTAAGCGTATTTTCTTCTTTTGATCCACTGGAACATCCTGTTGCAAGCACTCCCATCATTAAAACCAACGCTAAAGCCAATGCTGCTACTTTCATCTTTTTCGTTTTCATAGTTTGCTCCCTTCTAACTTCTAATTCCTTGAGGTGTAACTTTTATTTCAAACTTCTTTAAAATAAAATCGGTAATAATCGCAAACAAAGCTGCTGGAATGGCACCTGCCAAAATCAGCTGCGTATTTTGCATGGTAATACCACGATAAATGATGTTCCCCAAACCACCTGCACCAACAAATGTTGCAAGTGTAGCGGTACCAATGGTAATGACTGTAGAAGTTCTTATCCCAGCCATAATTACTGGAAGAGCCAAAGGAATCTGTATCATGGCTAAAATCTGCCATCGTTTCATACCCATACCCTTGCCGGCTTCAATCGTCGAAGGATCAACTTCGGAAATACCCGTATAGGTGTTACGTAAAACAGGTAACAATGCATAAGCTGTCAGTGCAATGATTGCATTTGTTTTACCGATACCAACTAACGGAAGCATAAACCCAAGCAATGCTAAACTGGGGATTGTTTGTACAACTGCAACAACTCCAATAATCGGTTCTGCAAGCTTCTTATAATTTGTTAGGAACACGCCAAGAGGAACCGCAATAAGAATAGCAAAAAACATTGCAAATAAAACTAATATAAGGTGTTCTTGAATCCCTACTTTAATTAAATCCGCACGTTCAACAAAGGTCTGATACAATATTTGCATAAAATTACTATTACTCATTTTCATCCCCCCCTTTTTTCTGCTCCCATTCTGCAATGCCTCGAATCAAACTGGTTCGAGTGATAACACCGGATAGTTTTCCATCAGTTACAACTGGAATGGCATTGATATCCCGATTTGTAAAAATATCGGCAACTTCGCCCACTGCCTCATCAGTATGCACTTTAATCACTTGCTTATCCATAATGTCAAGTACTGTCTTATCTTCTTCTTTATAATGATCCGTTAATTTTTCCAAAGAAACCACACCAAGCAATTCCATTTGTTTACCCACTACAAACAGCTTATCCACTCTTTCATTTTTGATGACCTGAAACGCTTCTGCCAATCCCCTCTTCGGACTGATTGATACCGCTTTTTGCTGCATCAAGTCACTCGCAGTCGGGTTTCCAATTCCTTCCATACGTCTTTTTTCTCCAATGAATTCTCGTACAAACTTATCTTTCGGACGTCTTAGTATTCGGTCCGGTGTATCTAATTGAAGAATATTACCGGAACGCATAATTGCAATTCTTGTTGAAATTTTAAGTGCTTCATCCATATCATGTGTAACAAACACGACCGTCTTTTGTATTTCCTCTTGCAACCGGATTAATTCATCCTGTAATTGTTCGCGACTCAAAGGATCTAATGCACTAAACGGCTCGTCCATAAGAATTATTTGAGGATCTCCCGCCAACGCTCTAATTACTCCAATTCTTTGTTGCTGTCCACCGGATAATTCATTTGGATATCGTTTTTTATATAGACTCGGATCAAGCCCTACCATATCCAACAATTCATCTACCTTTGCTAAATATCTTTCCTTTGGCCATTTCTTTAACCTTGGAATCAATGCGATATTATCTTCAATGGTCATATGTGGCATTAACCCAATTTGCTGTATGACATAACCAATGTTACGTCTAAGTTCAACTGGATCTACATTCTTAATATCTTCACCCTCAACTAAGATTTGCCCGCTTGTAGGTTCAATCAAACGATTGATCATCTTCATTGTCGTCGTTTTACCACATCCGGAAGGACCAATCAAAGTAAGGATTTCTGCTCTTTCAACTTTTAAATCAATGCTTTTTATTGCTTCAAATCCATCTGCATATTGTTTTGTTACATTTTTGAATTCAATCAAAGTATCACCCCCATCTCTAATCTTGTTTAACTCTTTTAAAGTAACACTCCTATTGTATCATCAAGTTGTTACTTAGTCAAATTGATTATAATTATCTATATTTCAGAAGCAATTTATACAATATAATTGTTTCATTTAATAACACTGAAACATATAATGAAGAAGCAAATAGACTAGGAGGATTACAATATGGCAAACCAAACGGATGAAACGACTCAAAATAACTACCTTACATACGATCAAGTAAATATTATCATCGCTTTTTTAAAATTGTGGCTTGACCTTGCAACTTGGATGCGAATATATATCAAAGCAATGATATATGATACAAGAAATTTACAATCTGTTAGAAATTATTTGTTGTATCTGCCATCAGAATTTTATGATACATTTAGAGTATTTTATGGCGGAATAGCTGCACAAAAACTGATGGATCTATTGACAGAATTTATTGTATCTGCAATGAAAGTTATAGAATCTTTGAAATATGGTGATACCGTATTGTCTGATTCAAGGATTATAGAGTGGTATGGAGTTGCAGATAAATTATCTTCATTTTTAGCCAGAACTAATGTATATTGGGATGAAAATCAATGGAAATACTTACTTTATGAATACATAAAACTAAAAATAGATGAAATTAACGCTGTAATAAATGATGACTATGAAGGGGAAATTAGAATTTATAATTCGATTGAAGATATTATTTTCTTAATCTCAAGCTACATGGCAAGAGGTATTATCTCCTCTAATTTACAGGTTAAAAATAATCAATAAAACAAAAACACCCGTTTCTTTCGGGTGTTTCTTTTTAAATTTAAAGTATTTTATTATTTATATTTTTTATTATATGTTCTTTTTCCAGTTCATCAGCAGGAAGAGGTTTACCAAAATAATATCCTTGTATTTCATCGCATCCAATTTTCTTAAGTATCTCCATCTGTTTGATTTCTTCTACACCTTCTGCAATTGTTTTTAATTGCATTCCCTTTGCCATCATAACGATTGCTCTTACAATTAAAAGCGTATTATGATCTTCTGCGATATTATCAATTAATTCTTTAGCAATTTTTAATGTATTAATATGGAATTTTTTTATATAACTTAATGAAGAGTATCCTGTGCCAAAGTCATCAATGGATATTGTCACCCCTAAATTACTAAATTTATCAAACAACTCTTCCATCGAGATGGTTGCATTCATTGCACTTCCCTCAGTAATTTCTAAATCAATCCAATTTGGATTAATTTGATCATTTTTAAGTTTTTCTTGAACCCAAGTAAGAAAATGAATGTCTTCCATTTGTATTGGTGATACATTAATTCCTATTTTTAAGTCTAAATGGTATGTTTCATTCCATCTTTTTATTTGAGAAAAGGCTTCTCCAATCACCCATTTCCCAAGTTGATGAATTACTCCGATTTCTTCTGCTATTGGAATAAACTCCAAAGGAGGAATCATTCCTTGTTCTGGCTGCCTCCATCTTAATAAAGCTTCTACACCAACCAAAGAATGATCACAGGAACGGTATTGAGGCTGATAATATAATAAGAACTCCTTTGCAAAATCTACATTTTTAAGAAGTAACTCAATTTCATGCTGTCTTTGTATTTTTTGGCTAATATTTGAATGAAAAAACATATAATGAGAATCTCGACAATTTATTTTTGCTTCATACATTGCGATATCCGCATATTTCATAAGCAAATCCCGATCTCTTGCATCTTGCGGATATAAAGCAATACCAATGCTTACACCCGTTCTAAATACATATGGCTCAATAAAAATCGGCTGTTGCATCAGGTCTAAAATTTTTTCAATTATCTTGTAAATATATGATTGATGCACCTCTTTCTCAATCAACAATACAAATTCATCTCCACCAACTCGAAATACAGTACAATTCGGTTGACAATTATCTATGAATCGTTTGCTTAAAATATCTAACATCTTGTCCCCGATTGGATGCCCATAAGTATCATTAATCGATTTAAATCTATCCAAATCCATATATAACAATGCAAAGGAATCAGCAGGTCTATTTAATATCAATGAATCTAAATAATCAATCAGATATCGGCGATTATATAATCCAGTTAAAGCATCTTTATTAGAAATCTCAACCAATGATTTATTTGCACAAATTAATTCTTCTGTTCTTTCCTTTATTTCATTTTCCAAATGTTCGTTCATCTGTACTTCTTTTTTTAATAAATATTCTCTTCGAATTGTATCTTGTATTATTGAAGTGAAAAACTGATGAATAAGGATAATACAAGTAGATGCAAAAAGTATTTCAAGACTATATGATTTTATTATATATAAGACTAGAAAAACTAATAGTAACACATTTAAATATCTTGTTTTCCTATAATTTTCCGGAAGCATTTTCTCTTCAAATTCATCTTCCAGCATACAAACTGGCTCAGCAAGAATAGCTCCGATTGCAAATAATACATTCGGTATCGTGTACACTCCATCTATCATTGTATTTGCAACATAAAAATCATTGAAATAAAGATATGCATAATAAAAATCGGTAAAAACAAAAATCAGTGCTCCGAAAAGCACTACAAAAATATGTTTTTCAAATTTTTTTAAATTGAAAGAAATTATCATTGTTGCGATTCCTGATAGAATGTAAAAATCTATAAATAAATAGATTAGAGTATTTAAATAATCAAAATTAAGACGAAATGCAATGCCATTTTGAGAAAACATAAAGGTCCAAAGCAATATTAAAAGGATGGAATCAATTGCAAGATTGTCTAAAATCAACTGATATTTATTCCATTTTTTAAAATTATTAATATAATATATCGTTATTAATATCGCTAAAAAGACATTCGGCAATGTATAAATAATATTTATGATAGCGATATTTATTGGATTAATAGAGAAGATTTCATCATAAATGAGCCAAGAAAAATCAGCAATAAACCAAGAAAGAACAAATAAAAATACAAGACTCCAATATAATTTTCTTTGTTTATTTTTTGTTCTTTTTATTGTATCAAAAATAATGAATGAAGATGCAAACGTGACGATCGGTGCAAAAATATTCCCAAATAATTTACTTTCGAATTTTACGCTTGCAAAGTAGATAATAAAAATTGCAATTAATGTAATGATGGTATAAATTTTCTTTTTCATTGATTGCATTCCTTCCTAAAAACAATTTGATTTCATTTATTTTATCTCCATTCAAATTTGTATAAAATCATACATTAATATTTAAGTATTGACATTATAGCATAAAGAAAAAAAGAGAACTATATAATTTTACAAATTACGCTATTCGAAAAAAATCAAATCATCTTACTGATTTCTATTAGTTTTTTACCTCTTTTCATTAAAATCCAATCCCCTAACAATAAAAAAATCGCAAGTACTATGACTTTATGAGTCACAATACTTACGATTAATTTTTGAAACTAAGTTATATTAGTTACCCATCTGCTTTGCAACTTCTTCCGCAAAGTTTTCTTCTTTCTTTTCAAGGCCTTCGCCAACTTCGAAACGAACCATTTCTGCAACACGAATGGATTTTCCAATTTCTTTTGCTACAGAGTCAACATACTGTTTAACGCTCATTTCACCGTTCTTTACGAATTTTTGCTCTACAAGACAAGTTTCTTTTAATTCCTTCTTCAAACGACCAACTACCATTTTTTCAACGATGTCAGCCGGCTTTCCTTCATTGATTGCTTGCTGAATAAGAATCTTTTTCTCATGTTCAATAAATTCTGGATCAACTCCGCTTTCATCAACGAATTGTGGATTCATAGAAGCAACCTGCATTGCAACATCTCTGCCAACAGTAGCAACTTCTTCTGCAGATGCTTCAGTTTCTAAACCTACAACAACACCGATTTTTCCAGCACCATGAATATATCCTACATAAACAACGCCAGGAGTATTGCATTTAGCAATACGACGTACATTCATGTTTTCACCGATCTTTGCAATTTTTGCTTTTAATACATCAGCAACGGTTCCTTCGCCACGATAATCTACATTCATAAAGCTTTCTACATTGTCAGATTCTACATCCAAGGCAATTTCGGAAAGTGTAGTAACAAATTCCACAAATTCATCATTCTTAGCTACAAAATCTGTTTCGGAGTTTACCTCAACAGCAGCTGCGTTTTTGCCATCCGCAGAAAAAGCCAACTTTACTAATCCTTCAGAAGCAATTCTTCCAGCCTTTTTCGCAGCAGAAGCCAATCCTTTTTCTCTTAACAACTCAATTGCTTTTTCCATGTCGCCGTCAGCTTCAACCAAAACTTTTTTACAGTCCATCATACCTGCGCCTGTCATTTCACGCAGTTCTTTTACCATACTTGCACTAATTGCCATATCGTTTCTCTCCTTTGTATTGTTTTCAATCTGTTTCAAAGCATAAAATGATTACGCTTCTACAGGAGCTTCCACTTCAGCAACCGGTTCAA
>JAYFPL010000083.1:0-2728 GCA_034927775.1 Anaerovorax sp.
AAAGAAAGAAGCCCGTATTTTGGAAGCAGAAGCACAAAAACAGGCAGCAATTAAGTCGGCAGAAGGAGAAGCGCAGTCAATATTGATGGTACAAAAAGCAACGGCAGATGGTATTCGAATGCTGAACGAATCTTCTCCAACTGATAAAATCATAGCGCTTAAGAGTCTCGACTCGTTTGTTGCTGCTGCAGATGGAAAAGCAACTAAAATTATTATTCCTTCCAATATCCAAGGAATTGCAGGTCTTGCAACTTCGGTTACGGAATTAATTAAGGACGTAAATGTAGAGTAAGAATAGAGAAACAACAAAATGAGTATATAAAAAGCAGACGAAAACGTCTGCTTTTTTAAAAAAATAATTAGAGGAAAATAGAACATGAAAACATTGATGGAACGCTATATCAGTTGGTCAAAAATTGGAAAACATGCAAAGAATGAGTACATTTTTTCAATAGGTAATGCATACATAAAGCGAGATACAAAACAATTGAACATGGATATTAAATTAAACTTTATTATACCTTTTGATGATGTACAGAAATTGAAGATAGTGCTGCAAAAAGAATTTCCACAACTTTCGGATGTAGTATTTCATTTTTATTATAAAGAAGTCATTTTAAGTACTGAGGAAATTATAAGACTGGCGCTTCCACATATGATTGATGAAATAAATGGTGCTTATGCGCATTTAACTCGTACTATTTTCATAGACCAATATACATTGAAAGATTCTTTGCTCCAAATCAAAGCATTGGGTGAGGCTGCTGTTTTAGAATTAAATCAAAAAACAGCTCGGTTATTTGAACAATTATTTATTAAAAATTTTGGATTGGAGCTTCAGCTGCAATTTATCAACAATGAAGATAGTTATATACAAAAAGAGCAGGAAAAAGCAAAACTGGATGCCGAAGAGTTAGAAACAATACATAATGCAATCAAGGAAGCAGAAGCAAATGCAGTAATTACCGGAGGTATTACTGGAGGAAGTGCAGCAAAGGGACCCGGGGATTCCAAGCCTTGGTTAAATAAAGGTACAAGAATAATACGGCAGAAATATACACCGGTTGAAGGTAATCGTATTATGGGAGAAGATATTGAGGGAGAGGCGGTATCTCTTAAAACTCTGCATAAAGATAGTGGCTTAGTCATAATTGAAGGCTGTGTTTTCCGAAAAGAAGCAAGGACGTTAAAAAGTGGCAGGCAACTAATCACATTATTAGTAACTGACACTACAAACTCAATTTGTGTAAAAATATTTGCCAATGAGCAAAAGTGGAATGAAATTGATGAACACATAAAAGTAGGAACGGATGTACGTATTCGTGGGAATGTAGAATTTGATACCTATGAAAATACCATTGTTATAATGGGACGAGATATGGAAAAAATTCATAAGGAAGTTCGAAAAGATTTGGCAGAAGAAAAGCGTGTTGAGCTTCATGTACATACTAAAATGAGTGCTATGGACGGTTTGATTGAAATAAGTGATTTGGTAAAAACTGTGGGTGCATGGGGTCATAAAGCATTGGCAATTACTGATCATGGAGTTGCACAAGCCTTTCCGGATGCAGCAAAAGCAGTTAAAAAGAATAAACTGGATCTCAAACTTATTTTTGGACTTGAAGGTTATTTGCTTGATGACGAAGGTAATACAAGTGCAATGCCTGCAGGGCTTGATACGTCTGGTGAATACGTTGTTTTTGATTTGGAGACAACTGGATTATCACCAACAGTAAATGAGATTATAGAAATCGGTGCAGTTAAAGTAAAAAATAAAGTTATTGTTGATGAGTTTTTAACTTTTGTAAAACCTTCGATATCACACCTTCCTGAAAAAATAACGGAGCTGACTGGAATTACAGATGATATGATAAAGGATGCTCCTACATTAGATCATATATTTGACAAATTTATGGATTTTATAGGTGAACTACCTTTGGTTGCACACAACGCTGATTTTGATGTTTCGTTTATTCGTGTCGCTTGTGCGAAGAGAGGAAAGGAATTTTCAAATCCAAAAGTAGATACACTTTATATGGCGAGAACTTTATTAAAGGATTTGAAACGCCATAAATTAAATTTGGTTGCAAATGCCTTAGGAGTAGCTTTAGAAAATCATCATCGAGCCGTCGATGATGCCAAAGCGGCTGCAGGAATTATGATTAAGCTGTTTGAAAAAATGGAAGAGGCAGGATTCAACCAGTTGAATGATATTGAAAAAGTAAATGGTACGAAAGAGATTGATTATAAAACAAAAGGAACCAATCATATTATATTACTGGCAAAAAATCAAGCGGGTTTAAAAAACATCTATGAGCTGGTATCGAGATCTCATTTGGATTTTTTCTACAAAAAACCAAGAATTCCAAAGTCGGTTTTACTTCAATATCGCGAAGGTATTATTATAGGTTCCGCTTGTGAGGCCGGACAAGTTTATCAAGCTGTTTTAAACAAACGCTCTGAACAGGAAATAGAAGAAATCGTAGGTTTGTATGATTATTTAGAGATTCAGCCATTATGTAACAATCATTTTTTAATTGAAAAAGGGAAAGTGATTGATGAGGAGGAACTAAAACAAATTAATCGAACCATTATTTCTTTAGGTAAAAAATACGGAAAACCGATTGTTGCTACATGCGATGCGCATTATAAAGATCAGGAAGATTCCATTTATCGAAAAATCTTAATGGCTGGACAAGGATATAAAGATATCGAAGATGGTGATGGA
>JAYFPL010000200.1:0-15776 GCA_034927775.1 Anaerovorax sp.
TGTCCCATGGGCCACCTCTACTTTCATAATATTTAAACGTATACTATTGTAATGACAAACAATAAAATCATAATTGTTGTTGCAGGAGGGTCAATGTGTGTATCACAATGACTATTGAAGGTTTTTGCAATAAAATCACCAATAACAGATCCTAGAATTCCAAAGATAATTCCCATGACCGGATTATCGGACCATACGGCAGCACAAGCTGCAGGATATGCAATATGATGAGTTGCAGGACATGCAAAGCCTGTCTGAGTAAAGATTAAAGAGGTTGCTGCAATACCAAAACAAACAACTGGAAAAGCGCCCATAAGAGCTTCATCTACACCTGCATTAACCATTTGCTGTGCAATAAAAGAAATCGTTACTCCTATTCCCAATCCAAGTACAACATTACAGAAAAAGCCTTTCCCTCCAGTATAAAACTCTCTTTTTCCTTCTCCCTCATATTTTCCTATAATTCCGCTTGTTCCAAACATCAACCGTGTTACAACTGCAAGAATTACAACGGTAGTTCCCGGTAAATCCGATGGAAAATTGACTGCAGCCAAAAGTTGAAAAATAATCATACCTATCAGACCAAAGATACCGCCTACAATTAAAGTCATAGGATCCCCGGTTCCATATAAAGAAGACAGGATATCGGTTCCACTTTTTAATTGTTTTGTCTTATATGCATAACCAGCTGCAGCAACTCCGCCCGCAAACGCAACATGAGGTCCCAAATATGCACCAAACGCTACATATCCAACTGTTAAATCAGCTGCTCCAGCCAATGTAGCAGTTCCTCCTGCTATCGCAATTATACCCGTTAAAATAAATGCCGGAAGTGCTCCGATATATGCACCAATTACTCCTCCGCCAAAAGCTGCTATAACCAGTAACCATTGTAAATTATCCATAAGCTGTTCCTTCCTTCTCTCAAATTTATTTCACTACATTTGAATTCTAATATTTTCGGATGTTACCGATATAACCGTACCGGAAATACTAGCATGGATATTGCTTCCTAACTTTCCTTCAGAAATCTTTGCAATTAAATCACCTTTATTTACGGTGTCGCCTTCCTTTATAACTGGATCAGATGTAGCACCAACATGCTGTCTTAAAGGAAGTGTTACCTTTTTAAAAGCCTTTTCTGAAACAATCAAAGGTGCAGGTTTATCATATTTGGTTAGCCCTAGTTTTGAAATCAGTTTATTTACAGGATATTTTTTATACTCTCGAAACATTGCTGCTTTATCGGGCTGTAAATGCAGATTATTTCGTACACCTTGATTTAATAATTCATTCTTGAGAATTGCATTCATTTTCCAAGGTTGCAAGTTTTGTATGCAAGCATATTCACATAAACGACATCCACAACACAAAAAAGCATTTATCGCATTTGTATTTGAGTCACATACGTTTCCATAACTCGGAATTCGTATTAATTTATGCGGTTCAATTCTATGACCCAACAAACCTCTCGGACATACTTCTGTACAAAGACTACAATGCATACAAGCGGTTTTGGCTTCTCTCATCATACTAGAAACATCCTTTGTTAAACTGGTTATCAAAGAATGGTTTTCAGGCAATACAATCAATCCTTTTACCGTCTTTGTAATCACATCCTCGGTAGAAATTAATTTCCCCATCATCGGACCGCCATTAATGACCTTATAATCATTTACAGTTGCTCCTCCGGCTAAATCAATTGCTTCTTTCACCGTAATTCCCAACGGTACTTTTACAGTTATTTGATTTGCCACCTCACCGGTAACCGTTAAATATTTCTCTGTTACAGGCTTTTTATTTATGTATGCTTCATAAACATTAAGAGCAGTCTCAACATTTAATACGATTACACCAACATTTAATGGCAATCCACCTTCAGGAACAATTCTTTTTGTCACTTCATATACAATGACTTGTTCGTCACCAGCAGGATAAAAGTTATCCAAAAAATGAAGTCTGCATTTTGGATAGTTATTTATGTGTTTGCAAAAAGCCTTTTCTGCATCATGATATTTTCTTTTTAATGCAATATAACCTGCACTTGCTCCAACATGATCGACAATCAGCTGCAAAGCCTGTAAAATTTTATTTGTTTCATAAGCCATTAACTGTTGATCCACTCTTAAAAGAGGCTCGCATTCTGCTCCGTTTATAATGACATATTCAGCCTTTGCATTGTATTTTACATGACTGGGAAAACCAGCACCTCCTGCACCTACAATTCCTGCTTCTTGCACCAAAGCTGTTAAATTTTTTTCCATGCTACCACCTCATTTACCTTACATCCAATCCACCAACAAGGACACATCTTCTCTTTCTTGCGAAAGATTTTGCAGATGTAAGACCTTCACCAGTTGGACCCGCAATGGTAAATGTGGTATAGCCCTCTCCACCAACACCGATGCCGGCATAAGACGGCCCATTCTTTACAAAGATAGTAGTTTGAATCAATTTCGCCATCTTCGTCAGTTTATCGACATTCTTTGAATGCATTATTGCAGTATGTCTGTTCCCGTGCTCTACTTCAATTGCAAGCTCGATGGCCTCATCAACATCCTTCACACGTACGATCGGCAGAATTGGCATCATTAATTCCGTTTGTACAAAGGGATGTTCAATAGAAGTTTCCATTATTATTACTTTTATTTCCGACCCAACTTCAATTCCAACCTCTGAAAGAATATACTTTGCACTTTTGCCAACGAAACTTGTTTTCGGTCCACCCTTTTCATTGATAACCAACTCTTCTAATTTCCTTATTACAGTTGAATCTTTTACTTCATAGGCCCCTGATTTTTTCATATTGAAGATCAGATAATCGGCTATAGAATCAACCGCGAGTACTTCCTTTTCCGCAATACACGGTAGATTATTATCAAAGCTGCATCCTTTTACAATATCGTCTGCCGCTTTTTCAATGTCAGCTGTCTCATCTACTACAACAGGTGGATTACCCGCACCAGCACCGATGGCTTTTTTCCCGCTTGACAATACCGTTTTTACAATAGCCGGTCCCCCCGTAGCTACAAGCATTCTAACTTTAGGGTTTTCCATCATTAAGTTTGTATTTTCAATGGATGGTTCTTTTACCGTAACAATTAAATTTTTTGGAGCACCTGCTTCTTCCAACCCCTTGTTAATCAATTTAATCAAGGTTAACGATACATTTTTCGCTCTTGGGTGCGGACTGAATACTACAGAGTTTCCTGCTGCAAGCATTCCAATTGAATTACAAATAATCGTTTCAGTTGGATTTGTTGTTGGTGCAATTGCGCCGATGACTCCAAACGGTGAATACTCAACAATTGTTAATCCATCATCTCCTGTCATCGCTTCCGTAGTTAAATCTTCAATTCCCGGGGATTTTTTTGCTGCCAATGTATTCTTAATTAGCTTATGTTCATACATTCCCATGCCGGTTTCTTCTACGGTCATCTGAGAAATCAATTCTAAGTTTTCTTTTTTTAACACTACATCACGGATAACTTCGACATAATTCGCTCTGTCAGACATCCTGCAGTTTAAATACTTTTTTTGAGCAATTGCAGCAGCTTCTACAGCATCACTCATATTTTCAAAGATTCCGTAGCTATAGTCTTCATTTAGTATTGAAGCATTTTCACCCATACTATCGATTACTTTTTTAACTAATTCCTCTACCATTTTTACATCTATGTTCATTTTTACTGACCTCCTAAGACTTGATTTAAAGCAAATTGTGCAATTTGTGTATCTTCTTCGGCACTTCCACCACTAACACCGATAGCACCCACTACCTTGTCATCTATGATACATGGAAGCCCTCCTCCAAATGTAATGATTTTTCCATTATCAAGATTTTGAAGTCCATAGAATTCTGCACCCGGCAATATCAAATCCGCCAATTCATTGGTAGGCATTTTTAATGCATTTGCCGTATATGCCTTATTTATCGAAACCTGAATGCTGACTAAAAGAGACTCTTCCATCCTCTGAAGTAAGATTAAATTACCTCCCGAATCAACTGCCGAAAACACAATTGGCACCTTCTTCTCTTTTGCTTTTTCCTCTGCATACTGCGCCATCAGTTTTATCGTTTGCAGATTGTAAGCTTTCTTTGCTTTGATATCCTTTATAATTCCGGATTTCTTCATAGTCTCTTTTACTAGCTTTTCAACCTTCACTCTCATCTCTGCTTCTTCTGCATAGGTTTCTTCAAGCCTTGCCAATGCATAGATTGCATCCGATAATCGATTCACATACTGAATCAAAACTTCTCTGATTTTTTCTTCACGCGCAGCAGCAATAATCGCTCTTTCACCTCTTCGTATGATTGTTCTTGCAACATGCATTGTCGCTGATGCACTATTGATTCCTGGAACTACAAATTGCGTCTGTTTCCCAGTCTTTTCCGTACATGTATCAACAATATTTTCTAACTCAGCTACATCATTTGCAGTAATTTTAGTTTTTAAAAGATTTATCCCCTTTTCATCACTGGCTAATTCTGCACCAAGTATAAATAGCTTTTTCTGTATACAATTGATACATTCTTGTATGTAAGAGTGCTTTGTTAATGAATAAGCAAATCCTAACATAGAATTTGCTTCATCAATCGTTCCGTAGCATCTTACCCTTAGGCTATCCTTCGAAACTCTTGCGCCCCCAACCAAACCGGTTTGACCTTTGTCACCCATTTTTGTATATAAGTTTGCCAAATACATCACATCCTATATATTTAATTCTACAGAATCTACAATACCTACAATGGTCGCGTCTACCGGTGATTTTGGATTTCCAAGGGCATACTTAGCGGAACTTCCCATTGAAATAATAACGATTTCACCTGTACCGGCTCCTACGGTATCGACTGCGATCTCGGTTCTGCCGACTACTTCCATATCGTCTGATAATTTTTTTACAAGCAGCATCTTGTTTCCTACCAAATTATCATCCTTCCGTGTTGAAACAACCGTTCCAACTACTTTTGCTAAATACATATTAACCACCTATTCATTCTCTAATTAACTGTATCTTATTTTTTTTAGCTGTATCTTCTGCCAATTTGGTTACAAGCGCATTTTTGCCTATGATTATTTTTTGAAAGCCCGAATTGATTATAATATCTGAGTTTCCAATCACTTTATTGGAAAGTACTGTACACTCTGCTTTTTTACCGTTTGCAGTATTTTCAACCGATTCCTGATCTGTTGACATTTCTTGAAATACTTTCCTTACAGTACTATCATACAAATGATCCGCAGTCGTTAAATAGGCTCCGTAAGAGGCCATTTTTTTCATATTATCTCTTAACTGTGCTTTTAACGTTTCTGTCATCCTGTAGCCATTTTCAATATTTTCTTTATTGTCCGGACAGCAGCCGTCTATCGCAATAATTACATTTTTACCTTTCATCAATGCATTTGATATGAACCTAGAAGCAGGACTATCTGCAATACCACAAGCTATTTTTGCCGCTGTGTTTCTAGTCATTGTCGGAACGATTACCGTTCCAAACTCTTTTACAAGGAGTTCAGGCATTCCACAACAATCGTCATCAATGAAAACCGGATGCAATCTTTGTTCAATTCTCGTGAAATCTAAAAGAAACTTGGCACTGTCTGATAGAAAAACATGGAAGGTAAATCCTTTTTCTCTCAACTTAGATAAATGATTCAAAGCTTCATCAAAATTCATAGGTGAGCCCGTAAAAACAACCAACGCTTTTTTATTTCGATTCGAGATTTTTTCTATTACTCTTTCGGCTATATATGCAATAAGAACCTCTTCAATAATTTTTTCTAAATTTTCTTTTGACATAATACCACCATCTAAATGATACTATTCATTGCTATTCCGAGTGGCGTAACCAATAAAGGTTCTATGGGTTTTACTGTCGGAATACCAATAAATTTCTCAAATACCTTTTCAAAATCGCTGAAGCAACAAGCACCGCCAACCACATAAATTCGGTTTACATCAAACCCAACGATATAGTTTTTAATGATGGATGCCATTTTTTCAACGACCGGCTTCACAACCGGAAAAATATCTTTTTCCTGAAAATGATCCTTTTTCAAAGATTCGGCTTCTTCAATGGTACTTTTGTTGAATCCGGCAAGTACAAGAGTCATATGCGTTCCCCCGGTTGCTTCATCATTTGTATAAATGACTTTACCATCTTTCAGTATACTGATTCCGGTTGTCCCACCTCCCACATCAACTACTGCACCATCCTTTAATCCAATGACAGTAGCTGCTGCGGTAGGCTCATCAATGATATTTGTTACTTGAAAGCCTGCTGCCTCTACGACGTTTGCAATCACCTTCACATTACCATCGATTATCCCCGGTGGGATCGCTGTAGCCGCTGTTTGCAAAGTGACACCCAGCATTTGTTCAACCTGGCACTTTAAAATTTCAACAACTTTACAAGCTCCAATATAATCAACAACAATACCATCTCTTACAACTGAGGACTTGTGCATTGCCCCCGCAATGGGTCTATTCTGTTCGTCTACAACAGATAACACGATATTTGCTGTACCTAAATCAACACCACACTTTAATTTTCCTACATAGGGATTAAAGGTTTTATTACGAACAAGCCTCGCAAATTCATCTAATAATTCATTGCATTTTGTTAAATCGAATTCCACAGTATCACCTATTTTATAATCCTAACATTTTCATTATTTTTTACATTAACGGCATTGGCTTCATCCATATCAAGATGCATTTCTAAAGCATCTTGATCGGAAACTCTGAGAAGAACATTTTTTAAAATGGCTCCTCTCTCCGTCCCAATCTCAACGTCAACAAAATCTCTGTCTTTTAATCCAAGCTTTGATGCAACACTAGGAGGCATATGTATGTGCCTAGATGCTACAATCGTCCCTTGGGATTTTATAATTCCACCCTTCGGGCCAATGATCTCAATACCGGGTGTACCCTCTAACTTACCAGATTCTCTTACCGGTGCTTTCACACCAAGAGCATAAGTATCACTCAATGATATTTCTACCTGAGTTTGTGCTCTTAAAGGTCCTAAAACTCTAACTTTTTCAAATTGACCTTTAGGACCTATCAAAGTCACTATCTCTTCAGCTGCAAACTGTCCCGGTTGCTTCAATTCTTTTATTTTAGTAAGCTGTGAGCCTTTCCCGAACAGAATATCCATGTCGCTTCTACAGAGATGTACATGTCGATTGGATACTCCTACGGGAATCGTTATGCTCTTGTTAGAGAGTGCCTCAATGACCAATTTGGTAACTACCCTTACTAATTCTTCATCATTGGTTATATTCAAGGTACTCATGACTGACTCCAATTACTTAAAGTGCCTTCGGCAGAAGGTTTTCAACATCTGTATGAGGTCTTGGAATAACGTGCTGAGATACGATTTCTCCAACCTTAGCAGCTGCACATGCGCCAGCATCAACGGCTGCCTTTACAGCTCCGACGTCTCCTCGAACCATGACAGTAACCAATCCGGAACCAATCTTTTCATATCCAATCAGCTTAACGTTAGCAGACTTTGTCATAGCATCCGCTGCTTCAATTGCACCAACTAATCCTTTTGTTTCAATCATTCCTAATGCTTCGTTCATGATAATATCCTCCTATTAATCATTTTTTATAAAACAACTTATCAGTTTTATTTTTTCGTTACTTTTCCCCCACTCTTTTGGGTGGTCTTTTTTTGTGAGCTCTTCGATTTTGGCTTTGTTTCTGTTTTGACTTCTTTTTTCTCTTTTAAGTCATTCTCGTCCGACTTTATTGGTTCTTGAATTTTTTCTGTTTCTATTTGCTTTAAGACATTTAAATCGGTTAAAGCTCTCGTACAATCCGGCTGTTCCTCTATCAGATTGACTTCAAAATTGGTCGACGTATCTTGCAAACTCTCAATCTGATCTTGAGAGTCGGAAATAACATCTACCTGATCCAAAGAATCGGTTTCTTTCAAGAGCGGCTCAAGATGATACCCAACGGTCTGTTGATTTCGTATCATAGTTTCCAGATAATCGGAGGGTCTTGCAATTACTTTTGTTGCTGCTACCCGCCCAACCGTTAATGTAGCAGCGCTTGCTGCTTCTATCGCTGCTTTTACAGCACCTACATCACCTTCTACCTTTATTACAGTTCTTCCAGAGCCTTTCACCAATTCATACCCAACTAATGTAACATTGGCAGATTTTACTGCTGCATCAGCTGCTGTTATAGCTGCTGCTAAACCGATCGTTTCAATTAAACCTAGGCTTTTCAGCATTACGAATTCACCTCCTCATGCAAACCTGCAGTTTACTTATTCATGAAATATATTAAATGGCATTCTTTTTACTAATCGAGCACTATTTTGTCCAATCGCTCTCATCTTTCCTATACCTTCGTGAGTTGAAATATTGAATAAAGGCGAATCTTCTTTCAACTTTTCATAATGCAAAGCCACATTTTCATCTGTTATTCCTATTCCAACCCCAAGTCTTGATTCTTGACAAGCATCGTATGCCATTTTGACATGATTACTGCAATCATCTACCGTTATTACTTCATAAGGTATTCCTTCCTCTTCAATGCCGTAGCATATCTGATTAAGGATATTTTTACCGCCAAAATACTTATTTACATGAATAATAATTGTCGGTTTTGACTCTTCATTTAACAACATAATTAACCATCTTTCTCTACCACAGACAAAACTAAACCTGTAGCAACTGCATTTCTTGGACCCTCAACACCTCTGATATTAGCCCGGCCCGAAACCACTCTGTACTGTGCCAGTGCATCGGTCACAAGCTGAGGTATTTCAAAATCCAAAGCAGAACCTCCAACCAGAACCACAAACTGTATGTCCCTGACGTTACTTGTAGGACTTACTTTTCTTAAAGCTCTGATTGCATTTGTTACAAAAACCTTTTCTTTAGCAGCTTTTCTAATTAATTTTATTTTTTCAATAGAGTTATCTCCTTCAAGAGGTATCATCTCACCCTCTTTTAAGATGACAACCTTAGCAAATGCATTTGCATCCAAAGGTTTTTCGAAAAATTCAACAGTCCCGTTCTCATGCCTGATATGGAATAAACTTTCAACCTTAGCCAACGGATATTTTTTTATGTCTTCAGCAGTTTTAAAGTCTTTTAATCCCATTTCCGATTGAATTAACATGGTTACCATATTTCCGGCACCTGCTAAATGTATAGATTTTATTGTTCCGCTTGGAGTAATAATAGAAGCATCGGTTGAACCCGCTCCCATATCCAATATTGCAAGCGGTTTGTTCGTTCCGGGTGTTGTGAGTGCACCCAGAATTGCCATATCGGCTTCAACACCGCCAACCTTAACAGGTACATTGATCTTTTCAGTAAGTTCAGCCGCAATTTTCTCCATCTGAAGTCGATTTGCTTTTACCATGGCTGCAATTCCCACAGCGCTTTCCTGAGAAAATTCATTTGCTAAACCACCCTGCACTTTTTGAGGTGTATAAGTATCAACCGCAAGCAGGTCTTTGATTTTTATTTCTTTTGGATGCTGTCCCGTTAGCTTTGACATTACCTGCCGTACTCTTTCCAACATTCCTCCCGCATTTGTTCCCGGTTCTCCTTTTACATCCTCAATATCAATGGCTGTATTTACTGAATCCATAATTTTTTCTGAGCCTTCATCCACATTTACTTTAAATGATTTTTGTGTGCTCTTGATTTCTATGGTTCCAGCCGGAATTTTCTTCTCCTTTATATCGCCTTCAGGCGT
The DNA here is from genome assembly GCA_034927775.1 of Anaerovorax sp. Lineage (GTDB taxonomy): Bacteria > Bacillota > Clostridia > Peptostreptococcales > Anaerovoracaceae > IOR16. The sequence goes on from JAYFPL010000200.1 coordinate 9,733, forward strand.
TTTAATAACAACAGCTGAGCGATTACCAATCAGAGCTCTCGCAATCGGCACTACTTGTTTTGTTTCCTCTGAGCTTAAACCAAACATTGTTGCTATTCCATATGGGTTTGATAAAACTTCCACAACACCGCCTACACCGGCGACTTCAACTGCACAAAGCATACTAAGTGGGACTTTATCAATGAGTTCAACTTCATCAACAATAGGTATTTTTTTCTTTAATCTATTGTTTATCAAGACTCCATCGTCTTTTTTAACAATAGCAGCTGTAATGTTTTTCTTATCAGATAATTTGTTTATTTCTTCTGCAGCCATTTCAAAATCTACAGAAGCTGGAATCACAACTATATAGTTTTTGCCTTCTGCTGCATTGTCTAAATCTGTTAGCAATATCGTCTCACCAACACCTACACCAATCCCCCCCGGTGTTCCGGGATTATGACCAATCATAGTTGATTCTGTAATAATCGTCTCTGTAATCGTTTCCATTGCTACATCTCCGATAACCGGAGCCGCTTCATTCACTCGTATCTCATCGAGGTCATCCAGACTCAATCCTGATTGTTCCAAGGCATTTGTAAGTGATTTAAACAATCCGCTAATATTAGCTGAGGTTCCTTTTATTCCGGTTGTAGAGACAATACTACTACCAAGGAATTCAACTTTATTATCCGTAATTTTCCCAATCGCTGTTTCTGTAGTAGCATTTCCTATATCTATGCCCGCAATAATTTTCATAAGGTCCTCCATCCATCTAATACTAATTAATCTCTTCTCAATCTACCTCTTTTGCTATACACTTCTGCTGCTTCCTTAACAAATGTTGCATTAATGGTACAACCATAAGCTTTCTCTAATTCCTCTGCAATCTCATAAAGCTCTTCCTTAGTTGAGCGATAAGGCCTTAGAGCATTGTATATTTCAAGAAGTCTGTCATCCGGCACCGCAATCAGTTCCGCAGCTCTTCTGAGATTAGCAGCAAAAGCATCTCTGCCTACAGATTCTGCAACCTGAGCCTGTAGTTCTAATGTCTCAGGTGAAATTCGCATATCTTCCGATGTCAATTGACCACTTAACACTTGTTCAAGCGTCATGTCAGAAAGTCTTTTTCCTGTAGGTGTAAAAATTTTATCTGCCATTTTATCACCCAAAGGATAATTATCGGCAGTAATCGTTTCGGATTTGAAGTTATCCTCTTTGGTTGTAATTGATGAATTACCTGACATAGCTTTCATAACTTCTTCTACTATTTGTTTCATCAATAGTTCCTGATTCATGTTTCACCCTCCTATTTGAAATCTACTTTTAGCAACTGCGGCTTTTTATTCATATCAACGTGTTCTGTTTCTTTGATATGAAGAAGCGCAGCAATTGCTTGATATTTCGGTCTTGCCATTTGGTCATTCTTAACAGGAACCGGTGCAGGAGACTCACCCTTTGCATATTTTGCTGCATTTTTCCCTATTTTTCTGTATGTATCAAGATCGATAAGCGGTGCCTGCGAGAAAAGTTCCAGATTGGCAAGTGGGAACAAATCCTTCTGATGAATAACAGTTGTACCCTTTGACTGAATACCTATGCCGATTCCAGAACCACTAATCTTTGCAGAATCATGCGCAACAAACGATACATCAGATGTTCTGTAAACTTTTACAACTCTATATTTCACGCCTTCCTCTTCAATCCCCGCAATAATTTCCTTAAGAACCTTATCATGCGGGATACCCGTAATCGTCTTTGTTTGATGTACTCCAAAAGCTGCAGCGACACCAATCACGACCTCATTTGGCAATGTTCCTTTTGCTGCATCCCCCACTTCAGTAACTACTAGTTTACTATCTGGATTTGCAGCTTCTGATATCGACGTCATACTTTCTTGCTTTGGTATAGAATCTAAATCCATTTCCTTTAAGACATCTTCAATGATATTTTTTAACATTTTTTCATCAAGTGCCATACTTCCACCTCCTATTTCACATCTTCAGGACTAACAGCATTATGAATACTCTTAATCTGTTCCCATCTATCTTCACTAATTTGATATCCGGTCTGTGGACCATGATAATTATTAGGATAGTTTACAGCACTAATTACATGGAAATTTTCATCAACTATTGCAGATGTATGTAGATAATCACCGGCAATTCTCTGCTTAAGCATCTTAAATATACTATCAGCAACATCCGGGAATCCTGCTTTGTTCAATGCCTTAACAAAATCTACACCAGTAATCTTCTTCGCCATCATTTCTTCAATAGCCTTAATATCTGCTGCCTGATCTCTATCCGGCATATCTTGGCTTCCATGAGCATAAGTAGCGCATTCCACTTCTTCATCCGTAACTTCAGGGAGCCCAAGTTCTCTAAACAATCCCTGCATTACTCTTGCAGCTTTATTTCTTGCAGCTACTACAGTTTCTTCATCAACTGGCTGAAGTCCACCGTCAATTTTTAAATCTCTTTGGATGATATTCCAATCATCATAATCTTCAGCATCCCAATTTGAACCGGCAAACATATTATCATAATTTGGAGTCGAGCTATAACCGGAACAAATAAAGTCCGTGCCCGGAACCATCTGCATTAGGGAACGTGCACATCTTCTTAAATCGGAATGCGTAAAGGTCTGGTCATTTGATGAAGCACATTCTAGGTCAAGAGCCATAGCAATTAAATTTTCTGCCAAAATCGCTCTGATTCCGCCCGGAACACCACCTGGTACACCAACGCAACTTACGGAACCATTCTGAATACCTTGAACACCTGCACCTTTTGTAACATACAAACAACGTGCCTCCAAATAAAGCATCGACTTACCTTCTGCATATCCCATTTGCACTTCCGAACCGGTACCGGATGTAAAACGCATCTTAAGACCTCTGGATGCATAACAGGACGCTAAAAATGTCTTTGAATACGGAGTATCATCTCCATCCATAAACACCGGTTCCGTACCATAAACAGATACTGTTTCTGCATAGGTAGTAAATCCTCTCATACCCATAATTAACTCAGTCGCTTCTTCGACCGCGCATTGAGTAAGAATTCCGGGTCTACCAACTTGTGAACCGATAAATATACCCATGGCATTGAATGGAGCAAGCCTTGCTACACCAACAGTAGTCTCTTGTTCATCAAATCCTCTTAATGCAGCTTCCGCAGCATCAGCAGCAATCTGAACAAAAGAATCTTTTACATTTGTTACATGACACTGGTTGCTTGGAATTAATCTGGCTCTCATTTTTGTGACTGCCATCATCATTTCCAAGACATTCATCTTGCCAACAACCTCAACTATTTTGGCAGGAGTCATGGATAATGTTAAGTCTAAAATCTCATTTCTTGGAACATTAATGTCACACATTTTCCTTGCAATTTCTAAAGAATCCATAGACATTACTTTTTCAGCATTTTCAACCTTAATCGCATAATCAGCAATATAAGTATCAAGCATATCAAATTCTGCTCTTGCTTTTCCATCTAATTCAACAATCTTTCCGTCTTTTATTTTAATACTCGGTTTTGGGTCGAAAGGACTGTTCATTGCAATCAAACCTACTTCCGGCCATTCGGTAACAAAACCATCTTGATTCACCGGTCTGTTTGCTAATACTTCAAAACGTTTTGATTTTTTCATCCTCTTGCTCCTTTCCAGATTTATAGTATGTAAGGTGTTGTCGTTGAATTAACAGGACTTCCATCCAATGCTCCAAGTAACTGCTTGCCAACGTCTCTTGCTGCCAAAATTGCTTGCTTGACAGCACCGGAATCTCCTGAGAATGCCAAGATAACTTCATTTGAGTAACTTGTTCCACCATTTGCCGGACTGGAATATGCAAGTACATCAACAGTTGCAGCTTTTACTGCTGTATCTGCAAGTACTACACCGATTGCAGCAGGTGCCCCTACAGTAATTCCAAATGATTTACCAATTGGTGCTCCAAATGCTTTATTTAAAGCAAAGCTTGCTCTTGCTGTATATTGAAACTCAAGATGACCTGCTGGAGTTCCGTATACATCACCAAACGTTCTGTCTAAATCCTTTAAGCATACTTCAACGGCTCTTCTTACATCAGATACATCTTCTGCACCAAATATAATTAAAGAACCATGTCCTGCACCGCCTTGTGTATCTCTTGGTAATTCAATCGATAGGATGTCACTGTTTGTAGCTTTCACCGCTTCATCTGCAGCAAAAATTTGAGGACCTGCTCCGGTTCTTCCCCCTACGATACCGATGGATCGATATTTCTTATCAATACCCATCTTCTCATGAATTTGGTGGTCTACGTTTGCAATTACCAATCCAATTGTATTTCCGGCAGCGGTACCAACAAACTCGGTTAGTCCACAACAGCCAACCGCACAAGCTTGTGAAACAGGTTGCTCTTTGATTGGTTCACTGCTGTCAACCTTCTTCATTACTTCTTCCAGAATTTTGCTCATCAATTCATCTTTCATCTAAAATACCTCCACATTAGATCCACATTAGATTTTCTATTCAATGATTCATTGAATATCTTTTAAAGTTGCTGGTAATGGAACCTCCTTTTTCTGAATTTTTGTAAATTAGTTTTTATGTTAGGTATTATATATAATGAAAAAATAAAGAACGATGGATTTTCTTGATAGTATGATGTATAAAATTGCTTAAAACAGCACTGATTTTATAGAGGTATTTTTTTGACATGCAATTAATAGAGATGCTTTTTTTTGTTCTTTTGGGATTAAATATTTCACTTTTCAAATAATCAAACAAACTTTTATAAAAATAAGACAAAAAAAAGAAGATAATAAAAATCCGCTTACAGTGTAAAAGTTTTCACTATAAGCGGATTGAAAAATTTTATGTTTTTAGTTTCTAATTTAAATTTAAATACTTCTCTCGATATTCTGAAGGAGTTAATCCTACATTCTTTTTAAAAACCTTACTGAAATAATTTGTTTCATTATAAGATAATTCATATGCAATATTAATAATCGGCATATCTGTATAACGTAGCATTTCTTTTGCCAGTTCAATCTTATTATTCGTTATATATGAAATAAAATTACTTTTCGTTACCTTCTTAAATAATTTACTAAAATAACATGAACTCATATTTACATAATCAGCAGCCTCTTCTAACGTAATACCAAATTTAATATTTCTGTCAATATAATTTAATACCTTAGTTATTTCATCAGAATAATAGTAATCCTTATCTAACTCATCAAATATTTGTGTGATAATATCTGTAATTAAGATATAGGAATTATATCGCAAACCATATTTATCAAATTTTAATTTTACTTCTTTTGTAACTGTTTGAAGAATTTCTAAATTATTTAAATTATACTCTTCTGCAATATCTGAGATTCCCTGAAGATATCCAACTACCATTTCACACCTTTGGTTGGTATCAACTTCTTCATTATATACATAATTTAAATATGATTTTGCAAAATTAATACTTTTTTTAAATAAATGCTCTCTTATACCAGATTGCAGCTGCATTAACGCCTCTTCAATCTTCTTTGAATATGTAAAATCAGTCGTTAATAAATCTCTCTTTTCAATATATGGTTTAGCGATAGATAATAATAATTCCGGGCTGAATGGCTTTAACAGATAGTCATCGGCTTTTAATTTCAAAACGGCGTGAGCCACTTCTCTTTCACTTTTCGCCGTTGTTAAAATAACGGAGGCATTTGGATTTTTTTGCTTTGTAAATTTAACTAGCTTTATTAAATTTATACTTGAGTTTGAAAGATTAGAGATAAGTAAATCAACACCACTGCCATTTAATAGCTTATATGCTTCTTCACTGTTTTCTGCCTCCAAAACAGAATTTACACTATGAAAGTTCTGTTTTAATACATCTTTAGTGACATCTCTTTCAATTTTATCATTATCTACAATAAGCACATTACACATTTTTTCATCCTCCATAAGTTTATTACGTAAACACATTACTAAATACTATTGATAGGTAGTTTTAAACTAACAATGGATCCTAAATCATCCGATAATTTTTTAATAATTAATTTATGTTTATTCCCAAA
>JAYFPL010000163.1:0-5298 GCA_034927775.1 Anaerovorax sp.
TGTTGTTCATTGTATCGGTGACAGAGCTATGGATATGGTAATTGAAGCAATGAGGATTTCGCAGGAAAAATCAGATAGAATAGATGTGCGCAATGGAATCATACATGCACAAATTACAAATCCATCTATTTTAGAAAAGATGAAGCAATATGGAATTACAGCATATATTCAACCGGTATTTGTAAATTCTGATATGGATATTGTTGAAAGTAGAATTGGCAAGGAACGCATGCATAAAATTTATGCTTGGAAATCCATGATTGATATGGGAATTTTAACAGCAGGAGGTTCCGATGCACCTGTTGAAAGTTTTGATATCATGGAAAACATCTATTATGCGGTAACAAGAGAAAAATTAGAAGGTGGACCGAAAAATGGTTGGTTGCCCGAAGAAAAGCTTGACGTAGAAGAAGCTGTGAAACTGTTTACTGTATATCCTTCGTATATGTCATTTACCGAAGATATAAATGGAACAATAGAAGTTGGAAAAAGAGCTGACTTGGTCGTTTTAGAGGAAAATATCTTTGAAGTTAAAGTAGATAAAATAAAGGATATTAAAATAAGTAAGACGATTGTAGACGGAAAAACGGTATATCAAGAATAAAAGACTTTTATTCAATAGGATAAAGTAGAGGCAGTAGAGTAAGAGCATAAAAAACCTAAGTAAAATAAAAATCTGTACACCCATGCAATATTTGTTATGGATTTACAGATTTTTTCTTTTTTATAGATTGCTGTTAATCGGTGCAGATAAATGAATAAATTCTTTCATCGCGAACGAAATATATTTATTTTTTTTATATTGAAAAAAAATATTACGCTGTAAATCAGTTTCACTTAATTTATAAAAACAAAGATTTTTTGCATCAAAGTGGGTATGACGTATTAATGTATCACTGACAAGTGATACACCTGTGCCTATAGATATAATGTGAAATACAGTAGAAAGCTGTTCGAGTTCTAAAACTATATTTGGTTTTATACCATGTTTCTTAAAAATTTTGTCAGTTCTCTCTCTTGTATCACTGCCGTTTTTCATAAGAATAAAAGGTTCGTCTTTAAATATGTCGAAAGGAACAGGTAGTGCTTGCGAATTTATGTGTTTATTCATGATGATATCTTCTGTAGATAGTTGATACTGCGTGATACGATGGTTGCATTCAAATTTTCGCGGAACTGCAAGAACTAAGTGCTCAACACCAAAGTAATATTTATCAAATAAGTCAGAGCTAAATTCTTTCGTGTCAATAACCAGATCAATATCTCCGTTAAATAATTTTCTTTCCAACTCATAGGTACTGCCTTCAATAAGATTAAGCCTTATATTGGGGTGCATATTTATAAAAGAAGAAACGATGGGTGGCAGAATATAGGCAGAATAAAGATGATTCGTGCCGACTGTAAGGGTTCCGGTTCTAAGTAAAGTTAAATCATTTATGTAGTTTAAAAAAGAATTTTCCATATCATAAATTTGTTCGGCGCATTTTATATATTCTCGACCACATTCTGTCAATTGAATTGGATTGGTACTTCTATCAAATAGGGGCATTCCTATTTCTTCTTCAATCTTCTTAATGGATGCACTTAAGGATGGTTGAGAGATTATTAATTTTTCCGCTGCTTTCGAAAAACTTTTTTCATTATTTACCGTACAGACCAGCTCTTTTTTCTTAAACATAATACTCCTTATATTATAATCCCAATAACTATTATAACTTTTTTTATATATAATTTTATTATATTTTAGTAAAATATTGATGTCAATGCAATAAGTAGAGAAAAATGCACAATGGTTATATAAATTAAACTATACAACATATATCGATATAAGTATTAGATTAATATGGGGAAAATAATATAATGAAATTATAGAAACAGTAAAACTTGATTCAATATAATTTAATTGGAGGATGTAAAAATGGATTATCGATTAGAAAGTGATTCAGTTGGAGAAAAGCAAGTTCCGAAAGAGGCGTATTATGGTGTACAATCTCTGAGAGCGGGGGAGAATTTTAATATAACAAGAAAAATGATACCTGAGGTACAAATTAAATCTTTGGCAGAAATAAAGAAGGCATGTGCATTGACAAATAAAGAGGCGGGTACTTTGACACCTGATATTGCAGATGCTATTGTAGCGGCATGTGATAAAATTATTGATGGAAAATTCCATGACCAATTTATTGTTGATCAGATTCAAGGAGGGGCAGGAACAAGCACTAATATGAATGCCAATGAAGTAATTGCTAATGTTGCTCTTGAAATTATCGGAAAAGAAAAAGGGGATTATAGTTTTTGTCATCCGAATGACCATGTAAACTTAGCACAGTCCACAAATGATGTTTATCCCACATCTGTAAAGATGAGTCTCTATAGAACCGCACTCATTTTAATTGATAAATTAGATCAGCTTTATGACGCACTTATGAAAAAAAGTGTAGAATTTTATGATGTTCTTAAAATAGGGAGAACACAGCTGATGGATGCAGTTCCCATTACCCTTGGACAAGAGTTTCATGCATATGCAACTGCTGTTAAAAGAGATCGAAATAGAATTGAAAGAGCATTAAGTGAAATATTGACTGTAAATATGGCTGCAACCGCAGTAGGTACAGGTATTAATTCCAGTGAATACTATGTGACACATATTGTGACTAAGCTTACAGAGGTTTCCGGTATTCCTTTGCAAAATGCGGAGGACAAAATTGATGCAACTCAGAATATAGATTGCTTTTCCGTAATATCGTCCGCTTTAAAAACTTGTTCGATTAGCCTTTCTAAGATGTCTAATGACATTCGATTAATGAACAGTGGTCCGAAAGCCGGACTTGGAGAAATTACAATACCGGCAAAACAAAATGGTTCTTCCATTATGCCGGGAAAAATCAATCCTGTTATTCCAGAAGTAATGACGCAATGTGCTTATGCTGTAATGGGCAATGATTTTGCAGTTACAATGGCATGTGAAGCAGGACAGTTAGAACTGAATGCTTTTGAGCCTGTTGTATTTAATCGAATTTATGAGTCACTTAACTTATTAACGAATGGTATAGATACAATGATCGTTAATTGCATTGAAGGAATCATTGCAAACAAAGAACGTTGTAAAGATTTGCTTGATAACTCTACAGGTTACGTAACTGCTTTATGTCCGGTTCTTGGTTATCGAAAAACAGCTACCATCGCAAAGGAATTTTTAAAAAACGGAACACCAATTAAAGATGGAGCCAAAAAATATGGACTGGAAGAAAGTGAAATAAAAGAGATTTTTAGTGCCGAAAAACTTACAAGACAATTTGCTGGATGATATAGGAAGAATTTTTATAGAATAAGAACCATAGGAGTCTCAGTGCAATAAATGATTCTGCATAGGAGGAGAAGGGAGAATCAATTGAAGATGGACAGTAAAGAATTGGCACTAAAAAAGCATGAAGAGTGGAGGGGAAAACTTGAAATTCGGGTTAAATCGCCGATTCAAAATAAATTCGATTTAGCGATTGCCTACACACCGGGAGTCGCAGAACCCTGTCTTGCAATAGAAAAAGATGAAAGGTTAGCATATAAGTATACTGGAAAAGGGAATACAGTAGCTGTAATTACTGATGGAACAGCGGTGCTCGGCCTTGGAGATATAGGCCCTTCAGCGGGGATGCCTGTAATGGAGGGAAAGTGTGCTTTATTTAAAACTTTTGCAGATATTGACGCGGTACCTATTTGTATCAATTCAAAAGATCCAGAAGTTATAATTAATACGATATATGCTATTTCAAAAAGTTTTGGAGGAATCAATTTAGAAGACATAAGTGCTCCAAGATGTTTTGAGATTGAAAGAGCATTAATAGAAAAATGTGATATTCCAGTATTTCATGATGATCAGCATGGAACCGCCATTATTACATGTGCAGGGTTATTAAATGCAGTAAAATTAACGAAAAAAGAGATGGGAAAGCTTAAAATTGCAATAAGCGGAGCAGGCTCAGCCGGAATTTCCATAGCAAAAATGATTCTTCGCCTTGGATTTGGAGAAGTCGTATTATGTGGCAGTAAAGGTACTATTTATGAAGGGGCACCTTACAACAATCCGGAACAGGCGAAGATTGCAAAGGTTACAAATAGAAAAAAACTTATAGGAACACTTGCGGATGCTATGAATGGCGCAGATATTTTAGTAGGAGTATCAAAACCTGCAATTATATCAGAAGATATGATTAAAACAATGGCAGAAGACCCTATCTTATTTGTTATGGCAAATCCGATACCGGAAATTATGCCTGATTTAGCTAAGAAAGCAGGAGCGGCAGTCGTTGGAACCGGAAGATCTGATTTTCCGAATCAAGTGAACAATGTATCCGTATTCCCTGGAATTTTTAGGGGAGTACTTGATGCAAGATCAAAAAAAATAACAGAAGAAATGAAAGAAGCAGCGGCGAGAGCGATTGCAGATGTAATTCCTGAAGAAGAGCTTACTGCGGACTATGTTCTGCCAGAAGTATTTAATCCTATCGTAGCTAAAAAAGTTGCAGAAGCAGTGATGAAGGAAGCATTGAAAAGAGAAAAATAAGATACCTTACAGAATAGAATATCATACAGTCGTTCAGGCTGCCAATTTTTATTGGCAGCCTTTTGTTATTATTCAGAAAATATGAATCATGATTTTGATAGTTCTTTTTTTTTATTCATCAAATTAATCGGATATACATAGCTTTTTTATTGAAATTAAGGAAACTAATTTCTTTTTTGTATAAAATCAATTATAATGTATACTGTAATTTTATATATTCAAAAACAAAACAACGTAATACAGTTGCAAAAAAATAGGAATGGAGCAAACGTATGGAATATGTAATCGAAATGCTACATATCACAAAGGAGTTCCCAGGAATTATTGCTAATGATGAAATTAAACTTCAATTAAAAAAGGGTGAGATTCATGCATTATTAGGTGAAAACGGAGCAGGGAAATCAACTCTTATGAGTGTTCTTTTTGGATTGTATCAACCAGAAAAAGGGACCATTCGAAAAGACGGGGTTGAAGTAAAAATTAATGACCCAAATGATGCAAATGCATTGGGAATTGGTATGGTGCATCAGCATTTTAAGTTGGTGCATAATTTTACGGTATTACAAAATATTATATTAGGCGTAGAAACGACTAAAAATGGTTTTTTGAAAATGGATGAGGCACGAAAAAAAGTAATGGAGCTTTCCAATCGCTATGGCCTCATGGTTGATCCCGATGCTTTGATTTCTGATATCACTGTAGGAATGCAGCAACGTGTTGAAATTTTAAAGATGTTA
>JAYFPL010000020.1:0-17942 GCA_034927775.1 Anaerovorax sp.
TTTACAATCGCTTCCTTAGGATTGAATTCCATGAGGGGTACATGTTTATGCGCTGCTGCATGAAATACCACATGCGGCTTAAATTTATCAAATATCTCTTGTAAACGGCTTCGATCTCGTACTGAACCAATTACAATATCAAATTCTAAATTTGGATTTGCCTTTCGAATCTCATTGGATAATTCAAAAATAGAATTTTCATAAATATCCAATGCTACCAATCGACGAGGTTTAAAAGTTGCAATTTGGCGGCAAAGCTCCGAACCAATGGATCCACCCGCACCGGTAACCAGTACAATTTTCCCCTCCAAATACTGACTAATTTCTCTTAAATTTACCGAAACGGCATCTCTGCCGAGTAAGTCTTCAATATCTACATCACGAAGCTTGCTGACGCTCACCTTTTCATTGATTAAATCAATCAGTGAAGGTAAGATTTTCATTTTACAACGCGTTTTATTGCATTCGGAAACCAGCTCCTGTATGTCCTTTTTTGCTCCGGAAGGAATCGCAATGATGATTTCGTCCACACCGTATTTCCTCACAAGTCTTTTGATATCTAATCGATTGCCTGCAATTTTCACACCTAAAATCCGTTTTTTCAGCTTATCCGGATTATCATCAACGACAACCACCACTTTTTTATTGTATTCTGGGTGATGCTTCATCTCCTTAATAATCGAAGCTCCGGCATCCCCTGCACCTACAAGCATTACCTTTGTCAGACCCGTTTTCCCTGCAAGCTCTTCTGCTGCTGTCCGTTTGTTTTTATTTAAGTAATCATTGAATTTACCCGGAGAACGCCAATTTCGTACTGCCCGATATAAAAGCCGAATCCCCCCAAAAAAGAGAATGTCCATATTGCAACTCATTATGTAAATGCTCCTTGGGAAAAACTGCTGCGCAAATTCCAAATACACGATCACCGCTGCGCCAGCAATAAAAGAAGCTAAGACAACCTTAATCAATTCTTCAATACCGGCATATTTCCATAGACTGTTATAAAGTCCAAATAGCCATAAAACTGCAATTTTTATAACAGTAATAATTACAATGCTATTTACGTAAACCGCAAAATACCCTTCAAAAACATCCGTAGTGACATTAAATTCAAAACGCAGTAAGAATGCCAATATATATGCCAAATTGATGCAAATAGCATCCGCAATTAAGAGAAATGCAATTCTCGAACTTTTTATCATTAATTTATCCTCAATCTTTATTTTTCTTAGTTTTCTTTTATTTTACGTCAATCTTTGCATTTTAGCAACCTAACGGCATCTACTGTAAAATAAATGTAGCAAACAAAGGTGTAAGCTTCTGAACTCCTCTATAATTAAGATGGCGGCGATCATAAAAATCTTCGTTCAAGTTTAATCCCAATTCCTCATATTTTTGATTGTAATCGATATAAGCAATGTTTCTTTCTTCTGCAAATTGCCAAGCCGCATTATATAATATCTGTTCTTTCCTTGTTGCATTGGAAGGTGCTTTCATTAAAATAAGCTTAATATTTTCTTTATTCGTCAATTCATATATCTTTTGTAAATATTTCATCGTTTTGGGAAGTGGTTGTCCAATTTCCATTATATTTGCAACATCTTCACGGCTTTCAATAGGGGTAACCGGTTCCAAACGAACATATCCTCGATATGGATCACGCTCTTTTTTAAAATTCCTTTTGTAATCCTCGAGGTTCAGTTCCTCCCATCTTCCATGGTATTTCATAATATTAAATATATAATTCCTTCTTTCTCCTTTTGGAACAGATGCAAAAACCATATCTATTTTATTTTTTGATAAAGGAATCGGATCCATGGCAGAATATAATGTTCCTTCCTTTGGAACATTTTCTTCCTCAACCATCATATTCACTTCAAGAACCATGATTTTCGGTTTTTGTGTTTTAAGTGTCTCTTTCATGTAATAATAACTAACCCAAATAGGCTGCTCCTGCGTTGCTAAAATATAAGAGCGCAATCCAGTCTGATCTTCTACAATCTGAGGATCAATGGAACAATACATATGGCTTGAACCAAAATACATAACATCGATACTGTTTTTCGGTTCATTATAAAATCCGCCGACTTTAAGCGACATATTCCATGGCTCAGTCAAGCTTTTGCGTACCAAAACATCACTGATTTCTACAAATAAAAGTGTTAGAACCAGCAGAAAACAGGCGATACGGAATATTCTTACTGTAATTTTTAAATGTGGCTTCATTTTAATCTCCAAAAAATTCTAATTTATTCTATTTAGAATTGAAAATATAGGAATTGGCTTTCGCTATACCCCGGTCCATAAACTCCGAATATGACAATTGAAAAAATCAGTAACAGGTATACACTCCAACGGAACAGAAACCCCTGCTCTAAGACCTTTTTTCGCCAATCTATGCCATGGTATTCTGCAATGCTCATAAGTACCATGATAAAAATCGCGCCTAGTGCTAATACAAAGTTTTTCTGGTTTAAACCAAGCTGCCATAAAGTCCCGTCTACAAATACAATCGGATTCCATTTTAAAAAGATCTGATGGATCACACCAAAAGCATCATCCAAACATGGAGCTCGAAAGAAAATCCATGCAAAGTTTACAAGAAAAAAGGTTAAAATGCCTTGTCCCAATTTGTAACTAAAATTTTTATGGTTGATTCCCAAAAGATCTGTAATTGTATTTTTTAAAGGACGAAGCATCTGCCCTATAATCTGAAATGCACCATGTAAAAAACCCCACATTACAAATGTCCAATTGGCTCCATGCCAAAGCCCACTAACTAAAAATACAATCATAATATTTACATACTTCCGAAACGTTCCTTTTTTGTTCCCACCAATCGGAATGTATAAGTAATCCCGAAACCAAGTACTCAAAGAAATATGCCATCGCTGCCAGAATTCTTTGATGCTTCTAGAAAAATAAGGCTGCTTAAAGTTATCCATCAATTGAAAACCCATTACTTCTGCAGCACCTTTTGCTATGAGTGAATACGAATTAAAGTCACAATAAATTTGAATTCCAAAGAATAAAGTCGCCACTACCACCTGTAGTCCAAGATAATACGTATATTGCCCATATACTTGATTGACTAAAATTGCCACACGGTCTGCAATCACCAACTTTAAAAACAATCCCCATAACATGAGAAGCAAGCCGGATTTTACCCTCTCATAATCAAAGAAATGACGTTCATTAATCTGTACCAAAAGATTCTTAGAACGTTCAATCGGTCCTGCTACAAGCTGTGGAAAAAAAGAAACAAATAGTGCATACTTCAATAAATTTCGTTCGACATAAATTTCACCGCGATATACATCCATTGTATAGCTCAGTGCTTGAAAGGTATAAAAAGAAATACCTACCGGTAAAACAACATCAAATGTAGGTTGAATTAAGCTGACACCCAGCTTATTAAAGACGATATTTAAATTTGCTATTGCAAAATCGAAATATTTAAAGAAAAATAAAATACTTAAATTTGAAATAAAACTAACGGCTACCCATAAACGCTTTTTTATTACGCTTCCCTTTTTTACTGCACGAGCAATTAAAATTCCACTGGCATACGTGATCAGCGTAGATGTTGCGATGAGTAAGGCATATTTGGGATTCCAACACATATAAAAATAGTAGCTTGCCAAAAGGAGCCACAAATAACGAAACTTATGTGGAATCAAAAAATACAATCCCGCTACGATTGGGAAAAATAACATAAAACTAAAGGAGTTAAATAACATCAGAGGAAATCCCTTCTAATTCTGATTTTTAGAACTTCTATTATTTTAAAATAAAAAAACAAGAAGGGCAAGGGGGAATCCTATGACCAACCATCGTATTGCTATGAAACGCAATGTCGGAAATCAAAACATCGGTATTTCATTATCAGGAGGTGGCATTCGTGCTTCCATTTTTCATCTAGGTGTACTTAAATGGCTTGCAGAAAATGGTGAATTGGAAAACATCCGTCATATCTCATCGGTCTCAGGAGCCAGCTTAGCCGTTGGATTAATCTACGCTCGAAGCGGCTACCATTGGCCGGACAGTCAATTATTTCTTAATAAAACCCTTCCAAAAATTCGAAATACTATTTTAAATCAAAACATTCAACAAGACTCTATTCTATCTCTTTTAGGTAAGCCTTGGAAATGGAACCAAAAAGTAAACGTACTTGCGCATATTATTGAAAAAAAATGGGGTGTTCATGGATTAATCTGTGATTTACCTTCATCACCCTTATGGTCCATCAACTGCACTTCTTTTGAAACCGGTAATAATTTTCGTATTAATCAAAAACAAATGGGAGATTATAAAATCGGATACGTTTCCCATCCAAAGATATCCATCTCTGACGCAATCTCAGCTTCTGCGGGCTTCCCTGTTTTAATAGGTGCTTATAAGCTTTCCCTCAATAGTTATCAATGGACAACGCCGTTGAGTAAGTCAGGAAGATGCAACAATTCCCTCTACCGACCGACTTTAGAGGATTTAAAAATCTTGCACTTATGGGACGGTGGTGTCTACGACAATCTAGGACTTGAGGCACTCTATAAAATATCAAACGGCGGTCATCTTACGGAGGGACTGGATTTTTTAATCGTCAGCAATGCATCTTCTCCATGTCCCTACCGTAAATGGGATAACCTTTTTTCAGTTCGTAACCTCAGCCAGCTCCTGGACATTAACATGAATCAAGTGGTATCGCTTCGCAGCCGTGATGTCATTGATTATTTTTTACGTACACAAAAAGGCTATTACGTGCAAATTGGAAGTAAGATGAAACATATTCTCGCTTACTCTTCAAATTCATTACCTTGTATCCAAAATAGTAAAATTCCTTTACTGAAAAACGAAGAAATTGATTACGTAAAATACTATCCAACGACACTTACGTCCCCTACTGAAGCAGATTATGACTTGATTTTAAATCATGGATATGAAACTGCAAAATACACTGAACTTTGCTATTATCGACCCTTACATAATCAAATAAATATATAGTGAAAAATCTACTTTTTTCACTATATATTTATTTTATCGTTTTAAATTTGGTCCAAGTCCAGTTTTCTTGGAGTTATAACCTAGATTCTGATTCTTAATCGTATTTGGAACGCTGTCCTTTTCCACCAATTCCTTAGCAAACTCCACCGTTACCGCTTCCTGAGCCTTCATACTCTGTTCTGCCTGTTCAACCATTGCACGGGTTAAATTTCCATTCTGTCTTGAGGTTAATTCACCTCGGTCTATTCCATCATGATAATTTTTACTCATTTTTTCACCTCCTGCTGCTAGTGTAACCAAAGGAAAGAAAAAATAAGCAGACGATTTTTAAAATTCATCCGGATACCCTTGTCCGGCGATTGGTATTCTTATATAATAAGTTTGCTGTAGTTTTTAAACTATAACTAAGCTACAGGGGAGGATACAATGGCAAAAGAAAAGAAAAAGGCAAATGAACCGAGCAAAAAGAAGCAATATTCTTTAAAGCGTTCGGAAACACCAGAAGACTGTCTGTGGTCCATGAGTCATGGACGCCTCAATCAAACACACTGGTTTCAAATGATTCCTTCTATTTTTTTTACAACGATGATTATTTTAATTGTAAGAATGTACGATTATAAGCGAGACATGTCCCAGTTTTATTGGAGTGGAGGCAATTCTGATTTAACTGATTTTTTCAGCTACTACAAGATGTCAGCTATCCTAGGATGTGCCATTCTTGTACTCCTAATCATCCTATATAAGATCATGTCACAATCTATGACCATCAAGCGTTGCTTCGCCTATATTCCTATGGCAGTGTATTCTTTCTTTGTTTTGGTTTCTTATTTTGAAAGTGAGTACAAAGAATTTGCTCTTTGGGGCTGGAATGATCGTTTTGAAGGAACGATTCCTCTTCTATGCTATATGGTTCTTCTCTTTTACATAATTAATTCAGTCAACTCAGAAGAAAATGTAAAATGGATGATTTATCTATTAGCCATATCGAGTGCCTTACTCGGTCTGCTTGGTCTAAGCCAAGCATTGGACCATGATTTTTTTCAAACGACCTTTGGAAAAATGCTGATTACGCCGAGCTGGTATTGGGAAAGCTTGAATCAACTAGACTTTAAGTTTGATAATAAGCAAATTTATCAAACAGTTTATAACATCAATTACGTTTCCTTCTATTTAACGTTGCTTATTCCTTTATTCGGCATGCTATTCCTTCATGCAATGAACAAAGGAAAAGAAGAAAAATGTTATAAAAAAGTGATGTGGGGAGCTCTTTTCACGCTTCTTATTTACAATATGATTGGATCGGCTTCCTCCGGTGGACTCTTAGGCCTTGGTATCATAGGCGTCATAGGAATCATTGTACTAAATAAAAAAATCTTGGAATGGCGCAAGCCGATTGCCATACTTCTTCTTATTGGCATACTCC
The DNA here is from genome assembly GCA_034927775.1 of Anaerovorax sp. Lineage (GTDB taxonomy): Bacteria > Bacillota > Clostridia > Peptostreptococcales > Anaerovoracaceae > IOR16. Next base: position 6,425 of record JAYFPL010000020.1, read on the forward strand.
TAAGCGGTGCTACTTATTCGCGTTGGATTCCGGAATTTACGAGCGCTGTGCAGGGCGTAATCAATACAGAATCTGCTGAAAAAGCAGATGATACAGCGAAAATTATCGATAAATCAAATAAAATAGAAGCAGAACCCGGAAGTGTAAAGGCAAAGATTGATTACATCCAAACGAAAAAACGAGATATAATCCTCAGTATAAACAGCAATCCTCTAAAAATCCATGTCATGATGAAGGGAGATAGCCTAGGTGGCTTGGAGTTGTCTGACAAGGACGGAAAAACAATTTCCCTCACTCAAAAAGAAGAATACTTTGCGATTAATGATTCCCGTTTTCATGACTTCGCCACCATAACACCGACCTATACCGAAGGAAATTATTACATTTTCATCAACACACATGAGATGCTTTGGCCGTTTGCCATCATGGAGGATCAAATTTACTATCGAAATAGGATAGGAAATTTTGTAAATCTGTATAAAGTACCGTCCGTAGGCTTTTCAAACAATCCAAGCTTCGGTAACGGCCGAGGATACATTTGGTCAAGAACGATTCCAATGATGAAGGATACTTTGTTTTTAGGCAAGGGCGCCGATACTTATTGTATCTATCACCCCCATAACGATTATGCAGGAAAATACAATGCAGGATGGAATGTAAATCTGATTGTAGACAAGCCGCATAACATGTATATGGGAATGGCAGTCGGAACCGGAGGTCTGTCTCTGTTCGCCCTTTTATCCCTTTTCGGATTTTATCTGATCCAAAGCTTTAAACTGTATTTCAGAATCAAATATGAAACCGATTTTCTTACTTATGTCGGTGCCGGTATCTTCTTCGGTATCTGCGGATTTCTGACTTCCGCCTTGGTAAACGACAGTAGCGTTTCCGTCATGCCAATGTTTTACGGTCTTTTAGGAACTGGGATTGCCATCAACATTATGCTTCAAAAGAAAATAAAAAAAGAAAAAGAATAATTTTTGAAATATATCTTCTATACACAAAACCCGTCAATGGAAACTCAATTTCTATTAACGGGTTTTTACCTTCCTTATTTTGTTTGAATCCGATCACACACATATGTGACATCCTCTTCCGTTAAATTCGTCGAACAAGGGATGTTTAATATATGCTCCACATAATAGTTCGCTTTTTCAATCTTATAGGCTTGGCAATCCAAATAAGACTTCTGCGTGTGAATTAATTTCCAAATCGGTCTGCACTGTATTCCTTTCTCAATCAGACGATGCATTAATTGGTTTCGACTTTCGCCGAATGCTTCCTCTTCTACCAGAAGTGAATAAAACCAATGATTTGTTCTCAACCCATCATTAAATGTCAATATACGAAGTCCATTTACCTGATCCAATTTTTTCTTATATAAGCTATAATGCTCCATTTTCGTTTTTATGAACGACTCCAGCTTATCTATCTGGCTTACACCAAGAGCTGCCTGCAGATTCAGCATCCGGTAATTATAGCCTACTTCATCATGTACAAAATATAAGGTATCGTTTTTCGCCTGTACCCCTAAATATCTAGCGTACTGCAAATATTTCTCATGGTTCGAAACAATCATACCGCCACCACCAGTGGTAATAATCTTATTGGCATTGAAAGAATAGGCTCCTATGTCACCAATGGTTCCTGCAAAAAGACCTTCATATCTTCCTGTCAGATAGTAGCTTCCCAATGCTTCCGTCGCATCCTCCAATACCTTCAGATGGTATTTTTCTGCAATATCCATGATCCGTTCCATATCGCATAGATTGCCAAAGATGTGAACAGGAATCACAGCCGCTACCCTCTTTCCTGTATTGAGATTACGAAGTTCTTCTCCAACCAGATCACATTCTTCTGCACAAAACTGTTCGAGCTTATACGCATCCATACATAAGGTATCATCGCAATCCATAAAAATAGGAGAAGCTCCCATGTATGTTACCGGATTTACTGCTGCAATAAACGTGAGCGTCGGCACAATCACTTCATCACCGGGTTTCACTCCCAGAACTCGCAATGCCGTATGTAGAGCTGCCGTACCGCTTTGCATCGATACCGCTTCTTTTACGCCGACATACCTTGCAATCTTTTCCTCAAACTCAGCAATAAATCTGCCACCAGTGGATACCCAGCCGGTTTCGATACACTCACGAAGATTATCTACAATTTCCATATCTAAATTTGGCACACTTAACTGGATTTCTCTTTTCATTTTCTTTCCTCTTTAATCGTTTTTCTTTATGACTCTTGCCGGCACCCCAACCGCAGTGCAATGGCTTGGAATGTCTGAAATTACAGTTGCTCCAGCGCCAACCATGGTATTTTCGCCTATATGGATGCCTTGAATCACTTTCGTTCCCGTTCCAAGCATGGTCAATTCCCCTATGTGAACATTCCCCGCAGTGGTTACACCGGAAGCAATGTGTGTAAAATCACTGATTTTGTTATCGTGTTCCAAAATGGCACCCGTATTAATCAACGCTTTTTTTCCAACCTTGGTATCCACATTAATTATGACGCCCGGCATCACTATGGTTCCTTCTCCAAGCACCACACCACTGCCAAGAATCGCACTTGGGTGAACCAGCGTATACCATGACACATTTGAATACTTTTCATATAACAGCTTTCTTATCGAATTTGCACCGATTCCGTCTACAAATGCCAAATTTGATTGCCCTATATAATCGATAATCAGTGAGATAGGTCCCAGTACCGGATATCCTTTTATCTCTTTTTTTGTGTTGTCATCATCTAAAAATCCCAGTATTTCTAAATCTTCGCTCAATATCTGTTTTCTTGTAAAAATAGAGTCCAAAATCACCTTACTATTTCCGCCTGCACCCACAATAATTAGTTTTTGTGTCACTCATGATCATCTCCATCCTTTTGGCTTCCCATAAATTCACCTATCGTAGCCTGGCCCTCTGCGCTGATTCCGTCACGTTTCAGCACCTTCTCTGCAGTCATCCATAAAATCTTAAAATCCAGAGCGAAAGACCAATGATTCACATACCATACATCCAGTTCAAACTTCTGCTCCCAACTGATTGCATTACGCCCATTTACCTGCGCCCATCCGGTTAAACCAGGCTTTACCTCATGACGTCTCGCCTGCTCTTTCGAGTAACGCGGCAAATACTTTACAAGCAAGGGTCTCGGCCCGACAAAGCTCATCTCACCCTTCAGAATATTAAACAGCTCCGGAAGCTCATCCAAACTGGTTGCTCGCAGTTTTTCCCCAAAAGGTGTCAAGCGTTCTTCATCCGGAAGTAACTTTCCATCTGTATCCTTTTTATCTGTCATTGATCGGAATTTATACATTTTAAAAATTTTACCATTAAGACCGGGGCGTTCTTGACTGAAAATAACCGGTGAACCCAGTTTTATTCTGCATAATATATAAACTATAAGCAAAATAGGAGACAGAATCATCAACATCCCTGCCGAAACGACCATATCAAAGAAACGTTTGACTGTGTTTTTCATATTTTATTCCTCTACAATTATTTAATTAAAGATTGTATGCACTTCAGGTACTGATTCATTACAATTTTTCGATCAAATTTTTCAATCATCCTTTTTCTGCCCAGCCTTCCCATCTCAGTTCTCTCTTCCTCTGATAGCAATAGAAATTTTTCTAAGGCCAGCTCTAGACTCTGCACATCTTTAGGTTCACACAGAAATCCCGTAACCCCTTCCTCCACTGCTTCCTTGCAACCGTGAATATTTGAAGTAATTAGGGGGAGTCCAAACGATGCTCCCTCTAATAAAACATTTGACATTCCTTCATGATAAGACGGCAATACTATACAATCCGCTTGGGACATCTGTATCCTTGTATCATTGGAGACACCTAAATATTCTAATATGCCCTCTGCAACCATTTGCTGCACCTGAATCTTATAACAATCTTCATCATAATACCCCAAAATCTGAAATCGAGCTTTTGGGTGACGTTTCTTTACAGCCTTAGCCGCCTCTAAATATTCTCCAATGCCCTTATCTCGCATGACACGAGCGATGTAGAGAAAGCAAACACCCTCATGCGCCTCTCTTTGTGGTTCATAAAATTCTATATTTACCCCAGAGCCAGCTACTTGTACTAAATTGTTTTCATAAACCATTCTATTTTCTAAGAAAAATTTCTTATTTTCTTTATTTTGAAAAAATATAAACTTACATTTTCTTATTCCACATCTATACAATCTTTTCAATAATATGGTTTTTAATCCCTGCCCTTGTAAAGCTGTTCCAAGTCCGGTTATAGTTGAAATACAAGGAATATCTAACGATTTTGCAGCCAATCCAGCGTAAATGTTTGGTTTTATAGTATATGTAAGCACAACGTTTGGTTTAACTTTTTTCATTAGTTTCTTATACGATTTTAAAGAATGAAAGTCTTCTTTAATACTAGTGCCTCTACGATTCAATTCAATGGAATGATAGATCGCTCCCATGTTTTTTAAAAGTTCTACTTTTACACCGTATGGCACGGTAAAATCCACTTTAAAGCCAAGTTCCAATAACATCTGAATTAATTCCGCTCTGAAATTGTATAAACCTATATCGTTGTTCCCTACAATTAATATTTTTTTCATATCCCGTAATATTCCTTATACCACTTAATAAATTTCGAAATACCTTCTTCTACCGTAGTATTTGGTTTAAAGTCTACATCGTTCATTAAATCATTCACATCAGCAAAGGTTTTTGGCACATCGCCAGCTTGTAAAGGTAAGTACTCTTTTTGTGCTTTTCTACCCAAACAATGCTCAATTACTTCAATATAATGTTCTAGCTCCACAGGGCTATTATTCCCAATGTTATAAACTTTATATGGAGCAATGGCACTTCTGCCACTATCACCTTTTTTATCTGCCTCAGAATCCGATTTTGGAATATGTTTCATAACACGTATAATACCTTCAACAATATCATCCACATAAGTAAAATCTCTTACCATCTTTCCATAATTAAATACCTTAATTGGTTTACCTTCCACGATTGCTTTTGTAAATAAAAACAATGCCATATCCGGTCTCCCATATGGGCCATAAACAGTAAAAAAGCGTAGACCAGTACTTGGAATCCCAAATAAATGACTATAGGTATGAGCCATCAACTCATTTGACTTTTTAGTTGCTGCATAAAGGCTAATGGGATGATCAACGCTATCTTTTGTAGAAAAGGGTAAGTTTTTATTTCCCCCATATACAGAACTGGACGATGCATAAATCAAATGTTTTACTCTACTATTACGGCAAGCTTCTAAAACATTTAAAAATCCGATAACATTTGAATCAATGTATGCTCTTGGATTCTCTAGGCTGTAGCGTACTCCTGCTTGAGCAGCAAGATTAATCACATACTCCGGATTATATTGTTCAAAAACATGATCCAAAGATTGCTTATCTTCTAAATCAGCTTTCATAAAAGTAAAGTTTTCAAATTTTTTTAATATCTCTAAACGGCTTTTTTTGAGATTTACATCATAATAGTCATTTAAATTATCATACCCAATTACTTCGTATCCTTCTGTCAATAATCTTTTCGAAAGATGAAATCCGATAAACCCAGCAGCGCCCGTTACTAATATTCTCATTTTATAATCTCCAATACAAAAATTTTTCTTCTGCCTGATGACGATTCAAAACACCCTTTACATCAATTAAGACTTTTCTTTTTTTATTTTGTTTAAACATAGCCCAAAAAGCTTCAATCGGCATGCTCTTATACTCATCATGCGCAACTGCTAACACGATAGCATCTACTCCACCAAAATCCAAAGAGTCAGTCATTACAACCCCATACTCTTTTAATACCTCTGAAGCATCTGCTTGTAAATCCATCACAAACGGTTCAATTCCATATTCTTCAAGTTCCTTTATTATATCAAATACTTTAGAATTTCTCACGTCAGGACAATTTTCTTTAAAAGTAACACCTAAAATTAAAATTTTAGCACCTTTAATCGCAATATCAGCCTCTATAAGCTTTTTAATTGTCTTTTCAGCAATCATCTTTCCCATACTATCATTAATCTTTCTTCCTGCTAAAATTACTTCCGGAAAATAGCCAAGTCTTTCTGCTCTATACGTTAAATAATAAGGATCAACTCCAATGCAGTGCCCGCCTACTAAGCCTGGAGTGAATTTTAAAAAGTTCCACTTAGTACCTGCTGCTTCCAAGACTTCTTTTGTGTCAATACTCATTTTATCAAAAATAAGTGCAAGTTCATTCATAAATGCGATGTTTATATCTCTTTGAGAATTTTCAATTACTTTAGCTGCTTCTGCCACTTTAATGGAAGATGCTTTATATATCCCAGCCTTTACTACGATGCTATATACCTCTGCAATTATGTCCAAAGTTTCATTATCCATTCCAGAAACAATTTTTATAATCGTATCTAATCGATGCTTACGATCTCCCGGATTGATTCTCTCCGGTGAGTAACCAATCTTAAAATCAACGCCGCATTTGAGACCTGATTCCTTCTCCAAAATAGGAGCACATATTTCCTCTGTTACTCCAGGATAGACGGTAGACTCATAAACAACAATGTCTCCCTTTTTAAGTACTTGTCCCAATGTCTGACTTGCTCCCATAATAGGACGTAAATCCGGTGTATGATCCTCTTTTACAGGAGTAGGTACCGCCACAATATGAAAATCTGCTTCTTTTAAATCTTTTGCATTTAATGAAAATCTTATTTTAGAAGCCATTTTTAAGCGATCAGTTCCCACCTCATTTGTTGGATCCAAACCATTTTGATATGCTTTAATTTTATGTTCATTTTGATCGAATCCAATCGTTTGTATGCCAGCTTCTGCAAAAGCTACAGCAATTGGTAATCCTACATATCCAAGCCCGATAAGACTAATTTTTCGTTCCCTGTTCATATAATTCTTCATATTGTTTTACCACTGCCTTTATATCAAATAGTTTCTTTATTCGACACCGCGCTCCACGCCCTAAAAATGCCCTCTCCTTCTCACTCATCGCGAACAATTGTCTTATCCCATTAACAAGTTCATCAACATTATTATTTTCTACAACAATCCCCGTATCATCTACAATATAAGCACTATCTCCTACATCTGTCACCACACAAGGCAATTCACAAGCCATTGCTTCACCAATTGCATTAGAAAATGCTTCTGTATATGATGCTGATACAAAGAAATCCGCAGCCGACAATACCACCGAGATATCATCTCTTCGGCCCAAAAGCTTAACCGAGTCTTTTATTCCATATTGTTCTATTAATTCTACAAGTTGTTTGTTATCTGTATCGACCTGAGTTCCGGCACAAACAGCAAATAAATTATTTTTATCAAATCTATCTTTTATCCGTGAGAAGGCTTTTATAAAGTTATCATAACCTTTTACCGTATCATATCTCCCAACAAACGCAATCATGGTTGCTGTCGAAGGTATTCCCTCTTTTAATCTAAATTGTTCACCCTCATTACCTCGTCGGTAAAATTGTTCTAAATCAAATCCATTAGGAATTACTTGTGCATATTGCTTAGAATATCCTATATGCTCATGAAATATCTTGGATTTTTTGGCACAATATATAATTTTGTCAACATTTCCAGATAACTTTGCACAAATTTTAGCAATCATAATAGTCATAGGTTTATCTTGCCCTTGTATTAAATGGCCTCTTCGAATTCCCCAAATCAACTTTTTATGACAAAACAAATTAACTATATACCCAAATAAATTTGCATGATACATCCAACATTGAATAATGTCGGCTTGTCTGCATACATCTATGGCTTGCTTGAATGCCTGTACAAAATTAAATTTGCTAAGTCTGAGACAAAGAATTTTAATGCCTAATATCTCTATCTTTGATCCCATAACACCCTCATCCAACATGGAAATTACGGTAACATTATATTTCTCTTGATTTGTTTCACGCAAAAGCTTATACAACATAGCTTCTGCCCCGCCATTATTAAGCCCGGTGATAATATGTACAATATTTTTTCGCATATTATTTACCACTACTTATGTGCATACTCAAATACATAAACAACTGCCTTCCCAAGAAAAGTAATTCCCTGCATCTTATTATATTCATTGGCAGAAAATCCTCCGAATTCCTCTTTAAATTTAGTAATGTTTCTTACTTTCTCATCTTGTTTCCCTGCTCCTCCAAAATCATAAACATTCAATCCATTCTGTTTATAATATTGAATATCCTCCCAATGTAATAATCTATTTCCTCTACCTAACAATGATTTATTCTCATTAAGATTATGATCTACATAATGAAAAGAATATAATAAGCGGGCTCTATTACAATCCTTCACATAAACATGACATACCCAATACCCCCCTACATGCGCCTTAGAAATTACTAATGCATTAGCCTCTTTTAACGCTACTAATTTATTAAAATTCGCACTTGTAATGTTTTTCTTAATTGCAAATTGGTTATATCGTTCGCAAAGTAATTGAATTTCCTCCTTATTGGGTTGATCTATGTGCTGAATTTCCCATTTATCCTGCCTTATCGCACGTCTAATTTCATATCTAGTATTCTTTGTAATGTTATTAAATAAATCCTCTAATCCAAGCTTAAGATTGATATGATTAGTTGTGAAAATGCGTGAGTTTAACAATTTTTTTGATGCTTGAATGTAAAAAACAATATCTGCACCTTTTAAGATTTTTTTTTCTAACTCTTTATCTACAAAATATATTTCATTAACTTTTAAAAACAACTTTTTTCTCAAAATACTTATCATTTATTTTTCCTCTTTATTTTGTAAACAACATATAATGCAATTCTAGAAAACAAATTTATCGTATCTTTCAATAACATTTGACCTTTATCAATATTATAAAAGCTACAACAATTATTTCTATTAATACTAATAAAGTTTTCTAATTCTTTTAAAAATCTGTCGTCTACACTATTTAAATGTAAACAAATCGTTATAACTCCAAACGCTACTCTTCTTGGCCATGCCATTTGCTGCGGAACCAACGTAATCCCATACATTCTATACGGATATAACCCAATTCCATCTGTAATATATCGAAATCCATTCTCATTTAATACTATTAGTGTAGTTTTATCAAAGGTATGACTTGGAGCCATAAAAATATCAGTTAATATTCCTTTTTCTTCTAGTATCAATTTTCCTTTTTTTATCTTAGCATTTTGCACTTCATAGGGTAATCCTGCAAATTCTGATTGACATTTCATCCCAAACTTTCCTAGAATCCCATTATCTTTAGTAGCATACAAATGTTGATATCCATGCATAGCAATGTCTAATTTTCCATTTTTCTGTAAATCACTTATAATGGACCAAAAATTATTACAAAAGAGATTACAACATATTTTTTGATCTTTATTATCTGGGATAACTCCAATAAGGGGTTTAACCCCTTTTTTAATAAATAAATCAATTAACCTAAAAAAGTTGTTCCAATCCATTTCTGGATGAATATCATCTATTCGAAAAATATATTTGCCCACTTTTATTCCTTTACCTATATATTATAATTAAAACTCAACTTAGACTACACTGTATCTTTCACTATGTATGCATTAAACAATACATCTTTCTATAGTAGTCTTTATACTCACCGTTAATAATCTCTTGCCACCACTTACGATTTTCCAAATACCACCTTATTGTTATTTCTATACCTTCTTCAAAATTAATAGTTGGTTGCCAACCTAATTCATTATAAATTTTACTTGGGTCAATTGCATATCTTAAATCATGTCCTTTACGATCCATAATATAAGTAATTAAATCTTCAGACTTGCCTAGTTTTTTTATGATAGTCTTTATAACTTCTAAATTTGTTTTTTCATTATGACTGCCTACATTATAAACTTCACCTGCTTTTCCCGTCATAAGAATTGAATCAATCGCACTACAGTGATCATAAACATAAATCCAATCTCTTACATTTTCCCCTTTCCCATATACAGGTAAGGGTTTATTTTCTATACAATTAACTATTGTAAGCGGTATTAACTTTTCTGGAAAATGATACGGTCCATAATTATTAGAACATCTTGAAATTGTAACTGGAAGACCATATGTTTTATAGTAAGCTAATACTAATAAATCAGCCGAAGCTTTCGAAGCAGAGTAAGGGTTAGAAGTTTGTATTGGTGTTCCCTCCGTAAAAAATAAATCTACTCTATCTAAAGGTAAATCTCCATATACTTCATCGGTCGAAACTTGATGAAATCTTTTAATGCTATATTTTTTTGATGCATCTAGCAAAACTTGAGTTCCCACTATATTTGTGCTAAGAAAAATCCCAGGATTATCTATCGAACGATCGACATGAGATTCTGCAGCAAAATTTATAACAACCTCTGGTAATTCAGATTCAAATAGCCTAAAAATTTGCTCTCTATCTGTAATATCAATTTTAAAAAATTTAAAGTTAGGTTTATTAATTTTATCTTTTAATGTAGATAAATTCCCTGCATATGTTAAAGAATCTACACATACAATTTGATCTTCCTTATATTTATCCATTATATAATGAATAAAATTACCTCCTATAAATCCTGCTCCTCCTGTAACTAATCTCTTCAATATATCTCCCCCCATGTAGATTTATATAAGTAAGAAACTCTTTAATTTTACTTAGTTATGGAATTTCTATTAAATTTCCTAAATAACTATCAAATTCTACTGGAAAAATAACATTATTCCCGCTTGCATGGTAAAAAGTCATTTCACCAAAATAAATGTTGTTATTTACATAATAAAAATCAACTCTACACTGAACAAATGGTTCTGCAAGCTTTTCAGCATACTCAATCATTATATCTAATTTTTCAGGTTTTCTAACCAAAGTTGAATCAAAATTTTCTCTTGTTATTTTCACATTCAAAAGATTAAATCTATTGTCATAGACATTTCTTTTTACATCTTCTCTATGTATCCCATTTTCATCACTAGTATTAATGTCTACCACTATAATTTTGCATTTTTTATTAAAGCAAAAAAATCTATAGTCAATTAATGGAGAACCATCATTATTTAATAAAACTTTTTCACATATGATTTGGGGAACTATATTTTTATAGTTCCATTCTCGAGATTGATAGTAATAATTTTTTTTTAGAAGTTTTTTTAATTTTCTTTTTGCAGACTTTAAATCAAATAACTCTTTATCATTACACAATAAATTACCACCTGACATATGATTACATTTTAAAAAAAAATTTTTAGGTAAATTCTTAATATCTATTTCCTCTACATTATCATATATATTATAAATCTCATTTAAAATATTTTCTCCTATTTTATCTTTTACGTAATTTCTTACCATCACCTTATCTGAGCAGATAGTAAGTAACGGATTTTTATCATTTAATTTAAGCCACCATAATTTTTCATCAAAAGTTTTTGGGTTAATTAAATCTAGTTTTTTACCAGTTATCCCTTTATGAGTAATTTGTGCAAAAGTTTCATCATCGACAAAACGTAAACAAAATAATTTAAATGAA
>JAYFPL010000051.1:0-4664 GCA_034927775.1 Anaerovorax sp.
AGATAGCTCATAAAATCTAACAAATTGTTTTCCATAAAACACAACCCCTTCTTTTCTGCCTTATTCTCTCAAAAAAAGTATAGCCTACCGAAATGATGTTTACAATAACAACTTTTTAAGTATATCCCGGACTTGCTATTCATAAATATAAATGGTAAAGGAGTGATTGTCATGAGAAAAAACATGTATAATAAAATAATTCCCCTTGCCCTTGAAAGAAATACAACCATTTTCGCGATTCTGTTTTTCTTTCTTTTGGGTATTTCTGTGGGTACCTTTATGGAACTAATGCTCTCTGCACAGGATAAAAATGATCTTCTTCAATATTTGAATCAAAATCTTTTTGCTGTAAAATTATCATCCGACTCATTTCCTCAAATATTTGTGAATTCAGTTGGAAACAATTTAGGACTATTAATCCTGATTGCCCTTTCCGGAGTTACTGTCATTGGATTTCCTGTGGCTCTGTTATCGGTTGCGTATAAAGGAGTTACCCTCGGTTTTTCTTCTGCTCTTCTTTTGGATACTTTATCTCTAAAAGGAAGTGCCTTAATTTTGTTAACAATGGTGCCGCAAAACATTATCTTGGTACCTATATTGCTCTTAGCTGCAATTTGTGCAACGAATTTTGCATTTAATACTCTCTCCAATCGTCGATCCGGAATAAAAAAGAGCCTGACAAACAATGCCGGCTCTTATGTCCTATATTATATCCTATTTTCATTGCTGATATTAATAGGCTGCTTGATTGAGTCCTTTATATGCCCAATCTTGCTGCAACTAATAGGATAGCATTGATGGTTTTCCCATCAATAATTTCCCCATTTATAACCATTTCTTTCAACTCTTCTACATCATATTCAAATAAATCAATGGCTTCATGTTCATCGAAATTCGTTTCTCCCGGTTTTAAACCTGTAGCAAGATACAAATAAATGATTTCGGTAGAATATCCAATTGAGGAATAAAAAGAAGATAAAAAGGTAACCTGATCTGCTGTATACCCGGTCTCCTCTTTTAGTTCACGAATTGCAGTAATCATAGGGTCTTCACCGATTTCCCTTTTTCCTGCAGGAACTTCCAGTACAACTTGTTCTGCAGGCTTACGAAATTGTTTTATCATCAGCATTTTTCCTTCAGGTGTAAGTGCCGCAATTCCAACACCACCATTGTGCTCCACAATTTCACGATAAGAGGTTGCCTCACCTTTTACGGTAACCTTATCCTTTCGTAGATTTAAAATTGCTCCCTTATAAATCATTTCGGAAGAAATGGTTTTCTCTTCAAAGGTCATGATGCAATCTCCTTTCCCTCTCTTTTACTTACTCATATTTTTAGATTTTTCTGCACAGATATGCACCGCTTCCATGACAGAAGATCGTAATCCGCTTTTTTCCAGTGAACGAACCGCTTCAATCGTTGTTCCACCCGGAGAGCAAACTTGATCCTTTAATTCTCCGGGATGAAGCCCTGTTTCCAGAACCATCTTGGCCGCACCCAAAACAGATTGTGCCGCAAAGATATAAGCTTGCTTTCTCTGCATGCCCTCTGCAACTGCCCCATCTGCTAAAGCTTCTATAAACATGTAAGCATAAGCCGGACTGCTTCCACTGACACCAACAACAGCATCAATTAAGTTCTCACTTATTTCTTGTACCATCCCTATACTGGAGAATAATTCTAAAACTTGTGTAAACGCTTCTTCGCAAACCGCTTTATTACGGCTAACAGAGGCCATCCCCTCACCGACTAGTGATGGAGTATTCGGCATAACACGGATGACGCCAACACCACGTAGCATAAAACCTTCCAGATAGGAGATTGAGACACCTGCCGCAATCGAAACTAAAGTTTTTTGTGTTGTTATAGCTGCTGCCACCTGAGGCATTACTTGTTCAAATGTATTTGGTTTCACTGCTAATACCACAATATCCGTTTTATCTACCAACTCTTTAATGCTATTGGTATTATGAATACCTAATTCCTCTTGCAGTGCTTGTGCTTTTTCCACATGATGATTGTAGACATAAATAAAATCTGCTTTTTTCGGATTCGCTTTTAGATACCCTTTTATAATTGCGCACCCCATATTTCCTGTTCCAATAAAACCGATTTTCATATTCCACCTCCATCAACTCTGCATCGCTCTAGTATTTTTCCGTTATTTTGTTTGACTTCTATTCTTTTACAAAGAAAACAGTTCCTTTTTCAGCCTCATTTGCAATTTTTCTTAAAATATCCATTTTTTTACCATTTGCAAGAATCATAGGAATGCCATAGGCATTTACTCTTCTTGCTGCCTCTATCTTAGTTAAAATACCGCCTGTTCCAAATTGATTGGTTCCTCTGGTATCAATTTCCTGCAGCAATCCATCAATATCATAGATTTCTTCTATCAACTCTGCCTTCGGATAATCTTTTGGATTTTTTTCATATACACCATCAATGTCACTAAACAAAATCAAAAGATCTGCATTCCATAAATTGGCTGTTAAAGCACTTAGTGTATCATTATCTCCAATTTTAATTTCATCTACACTCACACTGTCATTTTCATTTACAATCGGCACAACGCCTTCATCAACCAAGGTAAAGAGTGTATTTCGGATGTGTAGATTTCTTTTTGGATCTGCAAAATCATCTCTGGTAAGCAAAAGCTGCCCCACATGAATCCCATACTCTTTGAAAAACTCCTTATATGCCATCATCAGCTCTACTTGGCCAATTGCACATCATGCTTGTTTATAAGTAATATCACCCTGTCGGCTCCATTTATTGATGGCTCCAACTCCGCAAATTCCTGCACCTGATGATACTAAAATTACTTGTTTCCCTTTTTGAATCAATTCATTGATTTGCTCAACAATGTTATGCAAAGTCTTACGATTGACCTCACCGTTTTCATCCGATAGAGTATTGCTACCTAGTTTTATTACAATTTTTCGGCTGTCTTCAATTAACTCCCCTATGGTACTCATTGCTTTCTTACTGCTACCTTTCTATTGATTTTTCAATCGCATTTATTATTTTATACGCGAAGCTCCACCGCTTCTCCTAAACAATCTTTTTCATCTTTAAAAATAGGCTCTAAATATTCCCTTACAAACTCTTCGGTTTGCTGAGGCGATCTTCCAATATAATCCTCTGGTGTTAAAAGGGTTTCTACATCCTCTAAGGTTAGTCCAAATGCAGGGTCCTCTGCAATTCGTCTTAACAAATCATTATCAAGGCCTTCATCTTTCACACGGCTTCCGGCTGCCATTGAATGCTCTCGAATCCTTTCATGCAGTTCCTGACGATCCCCACCCTTTTTTACAGCTTCCATTAGAATATTTTCCGTTGCCATAAATGGAATTTCGCTAAGAATTCGCTGACGAATTACCTTATCATGCACAACCAGACCGGTTGAAATGTTTGTACAAATATCTAAAATAGCATCACAAGCCATAAAGCTCTCTGGAATAGCCATACGGCGATTTGCAGAATCATCTAAGGTTCTTTCAAACCACTGGGTACTAGCTGTATCTGCCGGATTCTGAGCCATATTTATCACATAACGTGCTAAGGAAGCAGCACGTTCACTTCGCATTGGATTTCGTTTATACGCCATTGCAGACGATCCGATTTGATTTTTTTCAAACGGCTCCTCCACTTCCTTTAAGTGCTGAAGCAGACGAATATCATTTGTCATCTTATGCACACTCTGTGCAACACCGGAAAGGACAGAAAGAACACGATAATCAATTTTTCTCGTGTAAGTTTGACCGGATACCGCTACTACTTTTGAAAATCCCATTTTTTCCACTACCATACGATCCAGCTTCTTTACCTTGTCCATGTCGCCATCAAACAAATCAACAAAGCTTGCTTGAGTTCCAGTCGTTCCCTTTACGCCTAACAATGGAATTTCATCAATCAAACGACTTACCTCTAGGTAGTCATAATAAAAGTCCTGCATCCATAAAGTTGCACGCTTTCCGACTGTTGTTAATTGGGCAGCCTGAAAATGTGTAAAACCAAGAGTTGGCATATCTTTATATTCCAATGCAAACTGGCTCAATCTGTAAAGCAAATTGATTAACTTTCTGCGAATTAATCTTAAACCCTCTTTCATTACAATGATATCGGTATTATCGCCAACATAAGCACTGGTTGCACCCAAATGAATGATCGCACGTGCTTTTGGACATTGAAGACCAAATGCATAAACATGAGACATAACGTCATGGCGTGTCTCTTTTTCTCTTTTAATAGCATCTTCATAGTTGATATCATGTTCAAAGGCTTTCATTTCATCAATTTGTTCCTGGTTGATCGGCAGTCCTAATTCCATTTCAGCCTCTGCCAAAGCAATCCATAGGCTTCTCCATGTAGAAAATTTCACATCGGAAGAAAAAATATGGGACATTTCTTTGCTCGTATATCGAACGATTAACGGATTTTCATAGCGATCTGTACTCATACTTACACTCCTTATCTATAAAACACTTGTAATTACTTATTTATATAACTTAAATAATATACTACATTTTCGTTTGTTTTTCAATTGCTTTCCAATTAGATTGAATAAGAATTGTTTAAATATTTAAATATAAATACTGGAAAAAAAATTAAAAAATATGTCGAACCAGGTCGAAAAAAAAGTAGAAAAATGGAAAATTAAG